>DASVZC010000122.1:0-52794 GCA_036391835.1 Ktedonobacterales bacterium
GATTGGTCGCCACGCGAAACAACCAGGCTTCGGGCCGATCGTAGTCAGCGATTCGATCAAAATGCCGCCAGGCGCGTACGAATGACTCCTGAGCCAGTTCCACTGCGACCTCATGTGACGCGGTGAGTCGGCGCAGATAACCATAGAGCGCCTGTTCATGCCGGGTGTAGAACTCGTCAAACGTCGAGAGGTCCGGCGCGTCGGCGCGTACTGACTGGATGCTAGCTGGAACTTCAGCGCTTCCCAGGCTACTCGTCGCGCTCCATTCTGACTGCTCGGCTCGCCATGCGAACTGGCTCATCAATCCCAGCATGCGACCGCACAACCAGTCCCAGAGGCGGACTTCTCCCGCTGTGCCCTGCTGCGATGGTTCGCCGATGGCTACAATTGCCACAGTGCCCTCCTTCTGTGTGCGCCAACCGCACTAGTGAAGACACGCGCGAAGGTTGCTGTTTTTGACAACGCATGGGCGCCTCGTCAAAGCGACCATGCAACGACAGCAGGCAATGTCGATCACAATAGCAAGCGGCCACCCAAAGAGAAGATACCTCTCTTCAGATGGCCGCAACTGCGCCGCCCAGTTGGATGGGTTAGTGCTAGTGCGCGGCGCCGTCGCCGCTAGCCGCCACGGGGGCCGCCGCCATCGCGTGGGCCAGAACCTCGGCGATGTCTTCCACGCCGAAGCGCTCTTGCGCGCCGACCGCCTTGATGCCATCCTCGAACATCGTGATGCAGAAGGGGCAGGCCGCCGCCATCGCGTCCGCGCCGGTGTCGAGCGCCTCTTGCACGCGCGTGTTGTTGATGCGCTTGCCGATCTTCTCTTCCATCCAGACGCGGCCGCCGCCACCACCGCAGCAGAACGAGCGATTGCGGTTGCGGTTCATCTCTGTCACGCCATCTTTGTTGATGACGTTCAGCACGCGGCGCGGCTCGTCGTAGACGCCGTTCCAGCGGCCGATGAAGCAGGGGTCGTGGTACGTCAACTTGCGGCGGTCAAAGCCCTCGGGCAGCTTCAACTGACCCGTCGAGATCAGCCGGTCGATGAACTCCGTGTGGTGCATCACCTCGAAGTTGCCGCCCAACTGCGGGTACTCATTCTTGATGGTATTGAAGCAGTGCGGGCAGGTCGCCACGACCGTCTTGACGTTGTACGCGCGGCCTGGCTCGACGCCCACGCCGCGATACGCGGGACCATTTGGCGGCGCTGAGCCGTGGTCGCCCTCGGCTGGTCCCTTGTCGAAGCCATAGCCCTTGATCGTCTCGATATTCTGGGTGGCAAGCATGTAGTACAGATACTCGTTGCCGATGCGCCGCGCTGGATCGCCCGTGCAGCTTTCCTCCGGCCCCAGAATGCCAAAGCGCACGTTCGCCGCCTGCATCACCTTGGCGAAAGACGTCGCCACCTTGCGGTTGCGTGCGTCGAACGAGCCCATGCAGCCAACCCAGTAGAGCACGTCCACATCAGGATCTTCGGCCAGCGTCGGCACATTCATGCCCGCCGCCCACTCAGCGCGGGTATCGTTGCTGATCTCCCACGGGTTGCCGTTGCGCTCCAGGTTGTTGAAGAGCGGCGCGACCTCGGCGGGGAAGCGGCTCTCCTCCAGCACCAGATAGCGGCGCATGTCGTCGATTTTCTGGACATGCTCGATGGAGACCGGGCAGATTTCGACACAGGCTCCGCAGTTGGTGCAGGCCCAGAGCGTGTCGTCTTTGATGAGGCCACCCACCATCGGTTGCGTCTTGGCGACCGCTTCGGCCTCGCCCGCGCCAGCCAGCGGCATGTTGGCCGAGGCGAAGAGTTCTTCCTTGACGTTCAGGATGATCTCTTTCGGCCAGAGCGGCTTATCGGTCGCCAGCGCCGGGCAGACGCTATTGCAGCGGCCGCATTCGGTGCAGGCGTAGCCATCCAGCAGTTGCTTCCAGGTGAACTGCGACACCTCATGCACACCGTAGTCCTCGCGCTCCTCCAGATTCTCGATCGGCTGGAGCGCGCCAATTGGACCAAAGTTGCGGAAGAAGACGTTGAACGGTGTGGCCAGCAGGTGCAGGTGCTTCGAATATGGCAGATACATCAGGAAGCCCAACACCACGAGCGCGTTGCCCCACCATGCCACCGATGCAATAGCAGCAGCCGAATACGCTGGCAGGCCAGACATCATGCCGCCGAGCCACGCGCCAATCGGCGTCCAGTCCTCGCCGCCAGTGGCGACATAGGCGAAGATTTCGAAGCCAACGAGCGTCAACAGCACGAGGGTGATGAGTCCGAGGATGACGAAGGCGTCAGCCATGCCATGCGAAACACTGCGTAGCGCGCGAGGGCGCAGCACGACGCGACGGAAGGTGAAGAAGATCATGGCCAGGAACGCCATGACGACGAAGAAATCGAGTACGACGGCGAAGGGGCGACTGGAGAGCACCGGAAGCTGGAAGCCCAGACCCAGCGCCCAGAGGTTGAGCGCGTCAAGCTGGATGATGATGAATCCCCAGAACGTGAAGAAGTGCGCCAATCCTGGCAGCGGATCACGCAGTACGCCGCGCTGCCCCAGCACCATCAACATGAAATACTTGATGCGATCGCCAAGCTTGTCGAAGCGATTCTCAGGGCGACCAGCCCGCATCAGTCCAACGAGCGTGCGGATGCGCAGCCCGAAGACCACCCATGCCGAGACCAGCACGATGGCGAAGATCACCGCGCCTACTGGCCCGCCCGACGGCCAGAATTTCAGACCCATGGTTCGCTCCTCCGAATCTCCAGGCGCCATGCCCGGCGAATCCTCTTGCTCACTGCGTCGCCTGTGTCTGCCGAGACCTTGTCAATCATTGACGTTTCCGCATGGGTGGGGCTCGCGCCACACGCCAGACTGCGGAAACGCATGCAGTCTATCCTAAAATGCGCGCTTGGGCAGCGCGATCACGATTGTCCGCGACCTTGCTGCCCAAATCGCATGAACGGAATCCCATCTGCGCGTGTGCGAGCGTTAGCTGCCCTTGCGCTGCTTCACTTTCTCGGTGAGTTGCGGCAAGATCACGTTCAGATCGCCGACCACGCCAAGGTCGCAGAAGCTGAAGATAGGCGCTTCTTTGTCCTTGTTGATGGCGATGATGAGCTTGGACGAACTCATGCCCGATTTGTGCTGCACCGCGCCAGAGATGCCGACAGCGATATAGACCGCTGGTTTGACGGATTTGCCCGTCTGGCCGACCTGATACGCATATGGTATCCAACCGTCATCCACCGCTGGGCGCGAGGCGGCGACACTCGCGCCCAGCGCCGAGGCCAGCGCCTCGACCTGAGCAAAGCCCGCTGGACCGCCAAGGCCGCGTCCACCGGCGACGATGGCCTGCGCCTCTTCGAGCTTGGGATGGCTGGTGGAAGGTATCCAGATGTCATGGCCATCAGCGGCCTTGCCGAGATGTCCGGCTTCACCTGTGCCTTCGGCGCCCATCGGGCTGGAGAGCTTCGCGCCGTTGGCTGGCGCAGCGGCGGCGGCGACATTGACGGTTTCCGCCGTTCCGCCGACACGATTGGCGGCGAAAGCGTTGGGCCGTGCGCCGACCAGCTTCGTGCCACCACCAACGAACTCCGCCTTGACGGACTGCGCGCCATCGAAGGCGGGAACAGTCACAATCAGGTTACCGCCTTCGACGGTAGCATCGGAGACGTTGTACTCCAATCCCAGGCCGAGACGCGCGGCGAGACGCGCAGCCACATCACGCCCGTAATTGGAGACGGCGAAGAGGATCACTGCTGGTTGATGCTGCTCGACCAGCGCCGCCAGTGTATCCACATGCGGCTGAATCAGATACTCGTCGTAGACTGCGCCGTCAGAGGCGAAGACGGTCTTGACGCCACAGGAGCCAAGCTCAGCGGCGGCTGCCGCAGTGTTGGTTCCCATGGCGACGGCGGAGGAGGAGGAACCCAGTTGGCCCGCCAGTTCCGCCGCTTTAGACGCGACTTGCAGGGAGACGCCGGTCAGCTTGCCATTGGCGATTTCCGCCAACGCCCACACATCGTTCGCCATTAGAGAACCTTCTGTTCCACCAGGAAGGCGACGATGCGATCAGCCGCCCCATCATTGCCGTTGTACATTTCACCCTTGCGCTGGGTATTCACCGGGGATGAGCCGGTGGCCTTCTCCTTGGAGCCCGCGACGCCAACCTGCGCGCCGTCTACGCCAAGATCAGCCAGACTGAAGGTGTCAATTGGCTTCCGCTTCGCGCCCATGATACCCTTCATTGTGGGGTAGCGCGGCACATTGATGGTCTGGATCACGCTGACCAATGCCGGGATGGACGCCTCGGCGGTCTGATAACCAAGCTCAGCGGCTCGCTCGATCTTGGCCTTCCCGTCAGCGATCTCCAGCTTCGAGGCGAATGAGAGCAGCGGCTGACCCAGGAACTCCGCAACCGCAGCCGGAACGACTCCACCATAGGAGTCCGCCGCCGCGCTGCCGAAGAGGGCGAGGTCGAATCCAAGCTTCTTGAGCGCCGCCGCCAGCACGCGCGCCGTTCCGATAGCATCGGAACCTTCGAGCGCGGGGTCTGTTACCAGCACTCCCCGATCGGCGCCAATCGCCAGGGCCTTGCGGACGTTCTCAGTGGCGGTAGCAGGGCCCATGCAGAGGGCGATGACTTCGCCGCCGTGTTTTTCCCGCTGCCGCAAGCCTTCTTCGATGGCATATTCATCGAATGGGTTGATCTCCGCGTCCTCTTTGCGGCGCTCTAGCCGCATGTCGGCAGTGAAGCGTTTTACCGCCGTTATGGACGGCGTCTCCTTCATGCAGACGACGATATTCACGAGGCGTATCCTCTCCAATACACTGATATGAGCTGTCGCACGCAGCGACTAGCCTACCATATCACGCCATATCACGGCTTGGGGGCCGCCCGAGGCCCGCGCGCCCAACGTTCGCGCTCAGGCGGAACCGGATGGAATCCTACAGAGCAGCGTGGAGAGGAACGCGAAGGCGCCACGTATTGGCGACCTGGGTGGTTGTTAGCTAGACGTCGCCAGCTACACCTGCAGCGTCGGCGCCGTCTATCGGGTGAGGGAGCTGACACGGCGCCACAGCCAACAACGCGGAAGTGGCTCGCATCAGTCCAGGCCAGCATTCGCACGCACATGGAGGCGAACGCCTTTGTCCCCTCATATCAGACTACGCCCATTGTAGCCGGGCTTTTCTCGCAGTGTCAATGTGTAGCTGGCTGACGCGAGCTAGCAAGCTATGCGGTGATGCGTTTGTGAGGCGCCGCCAGTCCTATTCGACGGCGCCCTTGTGACGTAGAAGTGTCGCTTGACAGCTACATCTCTAATGTGCAAACAATAGGTCAATTTTCCATAGACAATGAAGTACAGGCAAATTGGCGCTCTTTCTGGGATGGGTGGGGATCTATGGGAGCAAGGAAAGATAGCGTGCCCCTCGAGCGGCAACGTGATCTGGCGCTGATCTACAAATCACGCGCACTCCAACATCAGATACCGTATCAAGGAGTGCATATCGAAGGGCTTCCCGAACTCCTCTGGATTGCTCATATCCACAAGTGGGAATTGAAACTGCCAGCATCCTTGGTATCACGCCTCACAGGTCGTTCATCTGATAAGCCACAGCGCGCGACAGGCGACACACCTCCAAAAGCGCAGATTGACCTGCGTGGCGCAGTGCTAAGAGACGTTGACGCTTCCTCACTGAACTTCACGGGCGCTTTATTGCAGCAGGCGACATTCGAAAGATGCATACTCAAAGGCGTCGTATTCGCGCAAGCCGATTTGCGTGGCGCTCGATTTCTCGATTCACCGCTGGATCAGACGGTGTTCTTGAATGAGCATGAGCGCCGTGCGCTATTGGGCAGGGTTCCCGGTGGCGATATCTCACGCTACATAGACGCATCACGCTCCTTGACCCGTACGCCCCCTCTCAGTGATCGCATCCCCATCGCAACGAGAAATGAACTGTTGTGGCTCACTGAGGTTGAGCGAGTAGATATCCGCTTCCTCGATCTGCGAAAGACAGACATATTCGAGGATGACATTCTTGGCTTGGCGCTATCTCCACGGGCTATGCGACCCGATCATGGGAAGGAAGTATTATGCGCAATCAGGGAGAATCGTCGCCGCCATTGGCCACCACTCAAGAATGTATCCATCGCATCCTGGCAGGAGTGGTATTGGCTAAAGACCACCCGAAAGGCCATCTTGATTGATGGAGAAAGCGACCATCCCCGGTTTGATATGCGCTCGGCTCAACTATATCAAGGCGCATTTCAGGGCGCTGACCTGCAAGCTGTCAATCTCTCACACGGTCGGCTGGCAGAGGCGCATCTGGAATATGCGGACATCTCTGACGCCAAACTCGATCGCGCCAATCTGGAACACACGCTCCTCAACCATGCAAGAATGCGGATGACGACGTTACGCAGGACTCGATTGGATCACGCCTGCATGGATGGCGCAAACCTGACACGAGCGAACCTGCGAAAAGCGCATCTTCCCTATGCGTCGCTGCTAGGGGCCTGCGTGTCCGTAGCGAATCTACAACATGCCGATTGCCTTTGCGCAAACTTCAAGAGCGCTGACCTACGCGGCGCGCAAGTGAACGCTTCGACATCGCTCATAGACATCGCTGTGGACTCCGCGACTTTGTGGGGTGACCTCGTCTGGCATGGAACCCCGCTCCTGGAGATCGATTGGACCGGAATAAAGCGATTAGGCGACGACATGCAATTGAGTCTCCTACCCAAGGGCACAAAGCAGACCACGCGAGACACTACCTACAGAGAGGTTACTCGCGCCTATCATCAGATCTATCTCAAACTCAAAGATCAAGGATTCTATGCCGTCGCGTCACGTCTACGCTTGCGCGAGAAGGAACTCGAACGCAAGCAACTGTGGGAGCACAAAATGATCCTCGCCTGGTTCCGATCATTTGTCTCGTTCCTGCTGATTGGCTATGGAGAGAAGCCAGGACAACTGTTCTACGTCACCGCATTGGTCGTCGAGATATTTGCGGGTTTGTACTTACTGGTAGATCATCTGGCACTGCCGCCAACACAGCAAATCGTCATGACCACATCACAAGCAGCGCTGCTTAGCTTATCTGGATTGAAGGGGCCACCGAATTTCCCTAACGAGATTCTACGACTCCATTTCTATGGTAGTCTTCTTCGCGGACTGGGGATACTTGAGACGGGGATTGGCTCCGTGATCGTACTCGCCTTTACCATCCTCTGGACAGAGCAACTCATGGGCAATGAGCTGCGCCATATTCAAGCGGCATTACTTCCCAAACGCCCTCCAGGCAAACCCTAGTCTGTCCGGTCAATCCTGGTCCAGCCTGATCAGGGGAGCCACTGACATACAGGGCAAACAGAATGAGCGGAGAGATAGGACGCATCAGAAGGAGAGAGTGCTGTAATGCTGGTTCAGGACGTGCTCGTTCGCCTCGAACAATGTCATTGGGTACGAGATGCTTCAAAATCAACCGATGAGCATCATGTCTACAGGCGTGACGGCAATCAAGACCCCGTGATCATACGAGGCAGACTCTCAGAACGATTGCCACGTCCGTGGGCGGAAAACACTATCAGTGATGCCTGTCGTAGGCCCTACTAAATTAGTCATGTCGTGCGTTATGAGTTGAAAAGAGAGTAATCGTATCGCGTGGAGTTCTGATGATGCGCCAGGCGCTGACACAGAAACCAACGTTGTACTAAACCTGTCACCAGGTACAGTGCGTCCATCAGTGTTCCATGCAGACCTACTAACGCAACCCATAAAGGGAAAGAGGTGACTCATGGACTACGTCGCGGTCTATCTGAAGCTAGAAAAGAACTGGGCAGGATGTATCCCCGAAGTTCCTGGCTGTCTAGCTACAGGTGAGACTGAGCAAGAGGTCGTCGACAATCTTCAGGCAGCTTTCTCGGAATTTGACGCACTGCGCACTTCTCCTCATCCAACCCCGCATGCCTTCACTGGCAAGGTTTCTACAAACGTGACTGTAGCCAGGCAAAACTCGTGGTAGCCACAGTATGAAAGAGACCGTCGACTCAGCAAGGTAGGCCAGCGCTGAGTCGACGGTCTCTTTTCGACATGCGTTACCCTCTGGCGAATCTCCGATTGTCCCCGATTGTGACCACCCCTTCACCGGCCTGCGACGACCCGTTCGAACCGCACGTGTGGCGCGAGAGACAGCCGCAAGGCGGACTCAGTCAGCCGAGCACAATCTCGTCAAGCGGGCCGATGATCGGCTCAAGTCGCAGGTAGTCGCAGTTGCTGAGCAGAACGACACTGACCTGTTGCTCAGGATACTGGCGAATCCGTGACACGAATCCGGGCGTTCCACCACCGTGCATGCGCAGGTGAGGCGCGAGGAACCAGCCGTATCCGTAGCCCATCGTCTCATCAACCTTGCCATATGGGGTGAGCATCAACTGCAAGGTCTGCGACGCGACGAATGGACTGGTGAACATGGCGTCGCACCACTTCTTCATATCGTGCGTCGTCGAATAGAGCTCTCCGGGCGCATCGGGAAAGTCGCTCAGCCGGTCATTCCCCGCGTTGACCAACTGCCCGTCCTGGAAGGTATGACCATAGGCGCGACCTGGGTTGATCACCTGCGGTCGGTCGTGGCCTGTGTTCGTCATGGACAGGGGCGCGAGCACAAAGTGGTTCAGCATCTCGCCGAACGGCATTCCGGTCACACGCTCCATGAGATAGCCCATCAAGATGTAGCCTGTGCTGCTATAGCTCCAGCCCTCACCCGGACGGAACGTCTGCGGCAGATGCGCCAGATAGGTGAGCAGGCTCCCCTGCTCATGGATGAGTTTACTCATCTCAAACGGGAGATCAGGAATCTCGTACACGTCCTGTATGCCGGAGGTATGGGACAAGAGGTGGTGAATCGTAATGTCTTTGTCGAGCGCGGCCAGTTCAGGCAAATAGGTCGCGGGCTTTTCGTGCAGGTCAATCCGCTTTTGCTCTGAGAGAATGAGCGCGGTCATCGCGGTGAACATCTTTGTCATCGAGGCGATGTGAAACTTCGTCTCAATCGTGTTCGGCACGTTGAGTTGTCGGCTGGCAAACCCATACGCCTTCTCGAAAACGACCTCCCCCGCCTGTGCGACTAACACAGCCGCGCTGAGCGACTGCTCCCGCTCGGCCTGGTCAAACACCCGCGCAATCGCCGCTCTATCTAGCATCTCATCCCTCCAGGCGATCATCCATGTCGAAAGGGGCCATGCGCCCCCAACTGTGGACACTTCCTTTTCGCGGCATTGAATTCGGTTGTCAGGTCACGCCCTGTGATGTGTGATGCAGTGCATTGACAAGCGCACGCTCGCATGCTGAAATAGGCGCGTCGCTAGCGCTGGCCCGTTGCTCACACCAATTGCCCACCATCGTGCGATGGTTGATGGGCTCCACCTCAACAGGATTTCGAGGCGCTCGGTAGCAAGCTGCGACCACAGTGTTTGCCCGTTCGATTGGGAGGCTTCGGATGGCCCGTACACCCGCAACTCAGACGATAGGAGCGCCACCACGGCTGCGGCGCGCACGCACGCTACCCTCGTCGTTCACTCTGGCGCTCTGGCGATTCCGCACGATGTGGCGGCTGCTGCTCATCGCCGGACTTGGCAGTATCGTCGCCGTGCTGCTTGTCTGCATCTTGCCACTCTTCACGCAAGTCGCCCTGAGCGCGGGAATCCACCGCGTGCTCGGCGGTTCAGGCGATGCTACACACATTGTTGTCATCGGCTACGCAAACGAGCCAACGGCGCAGACAATCGACGGGGTGCAGCAGCAACTCGGGCAGATCATCTCCACTGACATGGGATCCTATGCGATTTCTAGCGCGCCGCAGTTCACGGAGACGCTGGCGCAACTGCAACTTCCCGCTGATTCCAGCGCCCCCAACAGTATCTCGAGAGGAACCATTGCGATCACTGGTTCTGACATGACGCAGGTCGCGACGCAATATACCATCGTCTCCGGTCGTCTGCCTGCCGTGTCGAGCGACGACATGGAGGTCGCGCTGACCAAAGACGACGCCAACGCGCTCAACGCCAAAGTGGGCTCTGTTCTGCAGACGCAAATCGACATAGGACCTCATCCCTTACCGTTCGATCTGCATGTCGTAGGCATCGTCATCCCGCAAACCACGAGCGCACTGGCGCCTCAGGACGCGCAATCCAACGCGCAGCAGTTCTTACCTCAAGACAACTACCATGCGGTGGCCTCCAGCCAGACCTTGCTGACCGTCGTCTCCACCATCGCCGCCAGGAACGGCATCGACACAACAGCCAATGGCCCGCACATGGGGCCGCCGCAATTCCTATCCTGGTCATATCCACTTGATAGCTCACACATCAGCGCAAACTCACTCAATGACGTCATTGACCGGCTCAACAAGGTGCAGTCGGACGTACAGGGGCGCCTTAATGGCCAACAAGGACTGCAAGGGCTATTCATTGCCTCAGGCGCCAATCAAGCGCTGAATGTGTTCCGCGTTGAGATTCTGTTGATGCAAATCCCGCTGCTGCTCCTGCTGCTGCAGGTGTTCGCGCTGGTGTTGCTCTTCGTACGGATGATGGCCGATCTGCTGGTAGATCGCCAGGCCGAGGCCATCGCCACGCTGCGAAGTCGTGGCGCCACCCGCCGCCAAATATTCAACACGTTTACACTGCACAATATCGCACTCAGTCTGATCGCGCTGGTCGCTGGCCCGCTGATAGCGATCCCTATCGTGCGGGCGCTGGCGTCGCGGGCGCTGCCAGCCAGCAATGCGGGCGCGCTGGCAGTGATCTCTGGCAATCCGCTGGCGGTGGCGTGGGATGTGCGCTGGTACGCGTTGGCCGCGATGATCGTTTCAGGCGCGACAATGATCTTCACCACCAATCGCGCGGCGAGCAAAAACATCATCACCCTCCGCCGCGAGAACGCTCGCACAAACGCTAAGCCGTTCTGGCAACGCCTGAACCTCGATCTGATCTTTGGCGGCCTGGCGCTGCTGGGCTACGTCGGATATATCATCGCCGTGAGCAACGTCAGCGCGCAGATCCAGTTGGTCCTCTCGCCGGTGGCGCTGATCGCCTCGCTGTTGATGATGGTTGCGGCTGCGCTGCTCTTCGTCCGGGTGATGCCGCCTCTGCTGGGGCTGGCGGCGCGGCTGGCCACGCGCGGACGCGGCGCGCCATCGATGCTTGCGCTGACTCAGATGGCCCGCTCGCCCAAGCAACCCACACGGATGACACTGCTGCTGACACTGGCAAGCGCCTTCACACTCTTCACGCTGATCTTTAGCGCGTCCCAGTCGCAGCGCATCATAGATGTCGCGAACTACCAGACCGGCGCCGACTTCTTAGGCATACTCCCCAGTGATTTCGCCGCGCACTATACGTTCAGCGATCTGGAGGCGCGCTATCGCCAGATTCCCGGCGTCACCTCCGCTTCACTGGGTTATCAGACCGAGGTCAACCCCAACCCCGGCGGCGGGCCGTTTGTGATCGAACTTATGGCGGTGGATACGGATACGTTCACCCAGACGGCGCGCTGGAGTGATCTGGAGAGCGCGCAGCCGCTGAGCGACCTGATGGCACAGTTACGCACGGCGCGTACCAACGCAGAGGCCAACGACAACGTGCCCGCGCTGTTGGATGACGCGACCTGGCAGGAGATGGAATTGACGCCGGGAGCGCGCTTCACGCTGAACCCGCCAGGGTATGGTCGCCTGAGCATGGGCTTCATCGCCATCGGGCACGTCGCGCATCTGCCCGGTGTCTATGGCAGTCGCCAGGGTGGTGGGCTCAACGGCATGGGTGGCGTGCTGGCCGATTACCAGAGTTTCGCGGATATCTACCATCACGATCTGACGTCGTCCGCAGCGCCCATCACCCTCTCGCCCAACGTTGTCAGACTGGCCACACGCGATGACGCCGCCTCGCTGGCGAGCGTGCGCAAGGCGCTCAGTTCCGGCGAACTAGCGGTCCAGAGCCTGCGGGATACGCGCCAGATGATCAACGACGCGCGCGAAAATCCTCTGCAGATCGAGTTCGCCAATACGCTGCTGATTGGCGCGGCCACTGCCATGCTGCTGGCGCTGATCGGCATCTGGGTCGGCTCGTGGCTCAATGCGCGCGGGCGGTTGGTCAATTTCG
Organism: Ktedonobacterales bacterium; assembly: GCA_036391835.1. Taxonomy (GTDB): domain Bacteria; phylum Chloroflexota; class Ktedonobacteria; order Ktedonobacterales; family JADMIN01; genus JAKAIY01. The sequence continues at coordinate 12,148 of DASVZC010000122.1, forward strand.
CGGTACTGCGCGCCATCGGCACAACCCCGCGCCAGATACGCTCTATGCTGGTGTGGGAGCAGGCGATTGTCTACGTCGCGGGCGCAGCCATAGGCATCGCGCTGGGGTGGGCGCTCTCGCTCACGGCGCTACCGATGCTGATCTTCGTGGAACTGGCGACCAGTGGTAACTTCATCCGCGTGCCTAATGTGCCACCGGCGCGAGTGATCATCCCCACCCAGACGCTGACTATAGCGCTGGTCACACTGATAGTGATCTGCGTCCTGGCGCTACTCCTGACGATGGCGGCGCTCGCTCGGCTCTCGCTCGGCCAGACGCTGCGTCTCAACGAAGATTAACAGGAGGGAGACCGCATGAATGCTTCGCTGGTGACGTGCGAGAACCTGGTCAAAATCTACTCCGCAACCGATGTGGAGGTCGTAGCGCTGCAGGGGCTAGACCTGGAAATCGCGTCGGGCGAGCTGGTGGCGCTGGTGGGAGCCTCCGGCTCCGGAAAGACGACCCTACTGAATGTGCTGGGCGCGCTCGATACGCCGAGCGCGGGGCGCTGTATCGTCTCGGGCTATGACCTGACACGCGTCAATGAGGCGCAACGCACCAACTACCGCTGCTTCATCGCCGGACACGTGTGGCAGCAATCGGGCCGCAACCTCCTGCCAGAGTTGACCATCGCGGAGAATGTCGCGTTGCCGCAGATGCTTGGCGGTGTCAACGCGCGTGGACGCGCCAAACGCGCTCGCGACCTGATGGAGCGCACGGGCATCGCGCCATTGGCGAACAGGAGGCCGAGCCAACTCTCCGGTGGCGAGCAGCAACGCGCCGCCATCTGTGTGGCGCTCGCCAATGGCCCCATGCTGCTGCTAGCCGATGAGCCCACTGGCGAACTCGATTCGACGACAGCCGGTGAGATTTTGGACCTCCTACGCGACTTGAACCGTGAGTTGGGGCTCACCATCCTGATCGTCACACACGACATCGCCGTCGCCTCCGCCGCTGACCGTACCATCGCCATCCGCGATGGCCGCATCAGCACGGAGACAGTGCGCCGCGACGCGCCACTCGCCGCAGGGGTCGGCGGCGGCGCCAGCGCCGTCATCGGCTTATCGAGTCAGACACACCGCGAGTCTATCCTGATTGATCGCGTCGGGCGGCTGCAATTACCACATGAGGCCATCGCACGTGTACCCTTCAATGGCCGCGCCGATGTGCGCATCTTCGACGACCATGTGGAGATCTGGCCTGGCGAAGGCTCCAGCGCCTCAGCGCAAGCAGCCGAGGCTGTTTCTGCGCCATATCCAGAGGAGGCCTAGCGTGAGCGCATCGAACGCGGAACAGACGCCTGTCACCGCGCCCATCGTCAGCGGGCGCGGCATCACACGCGATTTCAAGTCCGGAGGCGGCGTCGTGCGCGCCCTGCGCGGCATCGACGTGCAGGTGCGGCCGGGCGAGTTGGTGGCGCTGCGCGGGCGCTCTGGCTCCGGCAAGACCACGCTGCTCAACATCCTCACCGGCCTCGATTCGCCAACGTCGGGGCAGGTCGAACTGCTGGGGCGTGATCTGGCGCGATTGAACGAGACTGCGCGCGCCATCTTGCGGCGCGAGCGTGTGGGCATCCTCTTCCAGAATGCGCATCTCTTCCCGCTGCTGACAGCGCAGGAGAATACCGAATTGCCGCTGCGCCTGGCCCGGGTAGAGGCAAAGCGGCGCGTAGCGTTGGCGCGGACCGCGCTTGAGATGGTCGGACTGGGGCCGCGCGCGCCACATCGTGGGTTGGAGCTTTCGGGCGGCGAACAGCAGCGGGTGGCGTTGGCGCGAGCGCTGGCCCACCAGCCACAATTTGTGGTGGCCGATGAGCCAACCGGCAATCTCGACTCGATGACCGGGCGTGAGATCGCCTTGCTCCTCCAGCGCATCACGCATGAGCAGGGCATCGGCATGCTCATCGCCACGCACGACAACTCCGTCGTCTCCATCGCCGACCGCGTAGTGACTATCTCAGATGGAGTACTGCAGTAACGCGAGTCTGGAATAAGCAAAACGCTTGCAGTCAGGGTTTGGCGGCAGGCCAGGGTTTATCCAAAACTCACGTTTGACCACATGCTCAGTGCGGCGCGCTTTCCCCACGAGCGCGCCGTCCGCATCGCCAACGCCAGCGAATACGCGGCAAGCGGGAGTTCGATGAAGGCCAGCGCGATGCCAAGCGCCTGATCAGCCCCCGTTGACGTAATGACATTGACCCACGCATCGCAGCACAGGAGACTGCTCACCACGGTTGCGCCGACAACCAGCCAGGCAGACCCACGCCGAATCAAATAAGCGGTAACCAGCATCGCCGCTAACTCGAAAAGGTCGAGGCCAGTCCAGGTTGTGCGCAACCGGCGAGCTTCCACCACTGACGAGATTCTATCGCCATAGAGGATGGGGACAGCAAGCATAAAGCCGGCGGTACAAAGAACGCACAGCGCCGCAAAGACGAAGTACGCACTGCCAACCCAGCGTGGCATGCGCCAGTGGGAATCGCGCGAGCGCACGACGCGAGCGGCTACCCAGACCGTCACAAAGGTCAAAGGCGCAAAGATCAGCCAGGCGATGATGAGAGTTTTCGTGTGGTGGATGAGCGCGAGGTCGCTAAACCAGGCAGTCACGAACGCCACCGTCGCCATGAACATGGCTACGACGGCAGTCTGGTGTGAGCGGAGCGTGCACAGCACAGCCGTAGTGAGCGCGCTCCCCGTGAGAAGGGCCATGATTCCGAGTCCCACCCAATCCAAGTGGTACGCGTATCCGGTGCTAGGTTGGACGATCACAAGGCCGATGATCCAGGGGATCAGCGCAAGAGCGCAAGAGCGCAAGAGCGCTGCCTCTGTATATGGGGTCGGCAAAGCGCCAGATTCCGCGAACGACATTAGCCCGTTCACCGTGCGCTGTTGAGGGCCTGTCTATCACACGCGGCGCGCGTGAGGCGAAAGGAGGTTCTTGAGAAGAAGGTCGCATGCTCGGCTTTCCCTGTATCTCACGAGGACGTTGACACTTTACAGGTGAACGGCGGCCCATCTGCATCGAGCCGGAAACGCTTCAACAAAATGCATACGGAACCGCCTGACAGCATGGAGTTCGATGTGTTCACTTGCCGCGTCAAGCCTTATCCCGAAACTCCGACATGAGAGCATCGGAGTTTTGCCCGTGTGAGCGAGAAGAACATGTGGCTGACAACCCCACAGTGCACTTCGCTCGTAGGTTGCTTCGGACATGTCACGATAGCGCTTCTTCCACATTGGCCCGCCTGGAGCGTTTGGGCTTCGGCTCAGGCGCGATGGGGGTGGGATCGAACTCGCTAACCGCTGGAGCGTAGGCTTCTTCGGCGTCGTCCACGCCGTCGCGCTTTAGATGCGAGCGGGCGCCAGGCAGAATCTCGACTGGGCCGAAGAGCGTCTCCTGCTTCACCATCAGTCGTCCCTGGTGCCACATCTCTAGCACGGCGAGGAAAGTGACGACGACGGCGAAGCGTGAGGTCGCCGTCAGCAGCGCCTCCTCCAGCGAGACGCGGCCCCGTTCGGCCAACAGCCGCTCGACCTCCTCGATCTTCTCAGCCACCGTCACCAGTGGCAGCGGCAACTGCTCCGGCTCGGAGAAGCGCTGCTCCGTCAGCACGCGCTTGAAGACTGTCGCCAGCGCGTTGACATTTAGCCCGACCAGCTTTGGCGGCGCCCAGGTCAGCATCAGGTCAGCATCCACAAGGCGCGATGCGCGGGTGAAGGATTGCAGGCCGGCCAGTTCACGCGCCCGCAGCGAACGCGCAATCTCGCGCGCAAGCTGGTACTCGCGCAGCCGCTGCGCCAGCGCCTCTGCGTCGTCCAGCGGATCGTCCTCATCCTCAACACCCTCCTGCCTGGATTGGCGCGGCAAGAGGCTGCGTGACTTGATGAGCAGCAGACGCGCGGCCATCGCCACGAAATCCGCTAGCCGTGGCAGTGGCGGCTCATCCCAGGTGCGCAGGTAGGCTACGAACTGATCGGTGACGGCCACGAGCGAAATGCTCGTGATCTCCATCTGATTCTTCTCGATCAGGTTGAGCAGCAGATCGAGTGGACCCTCGAAACCGGGGAGGTGAACAGTGTACGGCTCGACTTCGACCTCGGGCTCAGTAGGCAGGGGAAGCTGTACGATGTCGTCCGCATCGCGTTCGCGCATCTCACGGCTCATACACTGCTCCCTCTCCTCGCCACACCGATCCCTCGCTGCTACACGACGCGCATACGATGGCATCTCTTGAGGCCAGTCTACCATCCACAGCCGACACATCCCGACAATGCGGGACCAAGCGGGAAGTCTGGGCCATGACGCAGCCGCCATTCCGGCTATGCCATGCTGTGACCGGACTATTCCGTCATGAGGACAGAGAAGCGGAACAGGAAGGTATGAGACAAATTGCGCGGCCAATCTTCTCTGACCTCCGCGGGCAGGCGCCATCAGGCCTTTCGAGACTGAGAACAAGCAAGGAGTGACCATGTTTGAGGTGTTGCGCGACGACTATCCAATCCAGACGGCGCGACGCTACCGCGCGAGCACACTCACGTCCTATTCGCTAACAGTCGAGCGCGTGGTGGACGTCATGCGCGAGCGACTGGACGCGCCGCTCACCCTCGACGAGATGGCCGAAATTGCGTACCTCAGCCCGTTCCACTTCAATCGCACGTTCCGCACGATTACAGGGCTGCCGCCGGGCGAGTATCTCGCAGCGCTCCGGCTCGATGCCGCCAAGCGGATGCTGCTGACGACCTCACTGAGCGTCACGGATGTCTGCTTCGACCTCGGCTATGCCAGTCTGGGCGCCTTCACGACCCGCTTCACCCAGCAGGTAGGCCTCTCGCCGACACGCCTACGTCACGTAGCGAAAGCGCTGGCGGATGAACCGTTGCAGCCGCGCATCGCCACGCATGTTGACGCGCGTCGGCAGACGACGCTACTGTTCGGCGGCGCACGTGGAGTCGTCATCGCTCCACCCACATTCGCTGGACCGATCTTCGTCGGCCTCTTTCCCAAGCCGATACCACAGGGTCAGCCTGCCGCGTGTGTCACGCTGCTCGCGCCTGGCCACTTTCAAACGAACGCGGCGCCAGATGGAACGTATTACGCGCTCGCCGCTGCCGCGCCGTTCTCGCAGGATGCGCTGACCTACCTCACCCCGAACGCGAGGGTACTGGTCGCCGTCTCTCCGCGCCCGGTTGTCATCCGTGGCGGCCAGGCAAACGATTCCATCTCCCTCACACTGCGTCCGCTCGACCCGACTGATCCACCCATCCTCGGCGTCTTCCCGCCGCTGCTCACGGCGCCTGCCGCTATGCGCGCGCTGAGTCCCGGGTTCAATTAAAACACCTGTTCCAGATGCGCAAGATACGAGAAGTGTTCCAACGCGCCGACAGCTATACTGAAAAACAGGAGATCGAAGACCTCCAGAAGCCAGAAACGAAGGAGTTCCGCATGGGCGTCGTTACATCACGCGATGGTACGCATATCGGATTCACTCGCACAGGGCAGGGGCCAGCGCTGATCCTGGTGGACGGCGCGATGTGCTTCCGCCACTTCGGCCCGATGGAAGGGCTGAGCGCGCTCCTGAACCAGCAATTCACTGTGTACACCTATGATCGGCGAGGACGCGGCGAAAGCGGCGACACGCAGCCGTATGCGGTGGAACGCGAGCTCGAAGACATCGAGGCGCTCGTCACCGAAGCGGGCGGCGCGGCGTTCGTCTACGGCATCTCGTCGGGCGCGGCTCTGGCGCTGTTGGCTACCGCTCAACTACCCGCCATCAAGAAAGTCGCGGCCTACGAAGCGCCGTTTGGCGTCGATAGCTCTCGCACGCTCTTGGTGGAGAACTATCTGCCGCAACTGACCGAGCTCCTCGCGGAAGATCGCCGAGGCGACGCCGTCGAGCTTTTCATGCGCCTGGTTGGCACGCCCGCCGAGATGGTCGCGGGGATGCGGCAATCGCCTGTCTGGCCAACCTTTGAGGGCATCGCGCCAACACTGCGATACGATGGGACGATTATCGATAATCCACAGGAAGGGCAGTCGCTTCCCTCCACCTTCGCCGCGCAATTGAGCGACATCAAGGCGCCCACGTTGGTGATGGCAGGCGGCGCAAGCCCTGACTGGATGCGCAACGCCGCGCAAGCCATCGCCAAGGCGGTTCCCGACGCGCAGTACCGCACGCTCGCGGGCCAAACACACGAACTGCAGTCGGAGGTCGTCGCCCCCATCCTGATCGAGTTCTTCACGAACTAACCAGCGACCAGAGAGGATGAGCGCATGCGCAAGGTGATTCTCATGATGCGGGCGTCGCTCGACGGCTACGTCTGCACGCCAGATAACGGGCTCGGCTGGATGTTCAGCAGGACATCGCCAGATGTAGTTGACGCATCGCTAGAGTTCCTGCGCACCGTCGACACGAACCTGATGGGCCGCGTCAACTATCAGGAGCAAGCCTATTATTGGCCGAAGGAGACAGGCGAAATCGCCGATCTCGTCAACAACCTCACCCACATCGTCTTTTCGAAGACGCTCGATCATCTCGAATGGCAAAACTCGCGGCTCGCCACAGGCACGCCCGCCGAAGAGGTCGCGCGACTCAAACAGCACCCCGGCAAGCACATCTTCGTACCGGGCGGCGCATCCTTCGCCCAGGAAATGACGCGCGCTGACTTGATCGACGAATACCGTATCGTCGTCATTCCCGTCGCGCTGGGCGCTGGCAAACCGATCTTCAAAGACTTGGCCGCGCCGCTTGACCTGAAACTCACGAATACGCACGCCTTCACCTCTGGCGTCGTCGAACTCACCTATGAGCGCCCCGATCGGGCCTAGCCGCCCGATCGGGGCTCCACAAACACATGCTGGAGGCATGCGATGCTCTTGAAAGATAAGACCGCTGTCATCTATGGAGCCGGGGGCGCGGTCGGCGGCGCGATCGCCCGTGGGTTCGCTCGCGAGGGAGCGCGCATCTTCCTTGCCGGACGCACGCTAGCGCCGCTCGATGCCGTAGCGAAAGACATCCGAAGCGAGGGAGGGGAGGCAGAGACAGCGTCGGTGGATGCGATGGATGCGGAGTCAGTCGAACGCCATCTCGCGGAGGTCGTCAGAACCGCCGGGCGCCTTGATATCTCATTCAACCTGGTTGGGCTCGAAGATGTGCAGGGAATCCCGTTCGTCGAACTGGAGCCTGACCTCTTCACGCGGCCAATCGTGCGGGCAGTAACCACGCAGTATCTGACGGGAACCGCCGCCGCGCGACAGATGGCGAAGCAGGGGTCAGGCGTCATTCTGGCGCTCACAGCGCAGGTCGCGCGCAGGGCGGCCTCGGGCGCCGGAGGATTTGGCGTCGCTGGCGCAGCGATCGAGGGCTTCTGCCGCCAACTCGCCGCTGAGGTCGGGCCACAGGGCGTCCGCGTGGTCTGCCTGCGTTCGGCCGGCTCGCCAGAGTCACCCGGTCTGGACGAGGTGCTGCGTGACATCGCGCAGAAAGCGGGCATCACCCGCGAGCAGATCGAGGCGAGCATGGCGGAAAGCACGATGCTCAAGCGCCTGCCGAAGCTCGTGGAGGTAGCGAACGCCGCTGCGCTGATGGCGTCCGACTATGCGAGCGCAGTCACCGCTGAAATCACCAACCTCACCTGCGGCGAACTCGCCGACTAACACCGGGGGATTGGACCTCACCCCCAACCCCTCTCCCCGTGGGAGAGGGGAGCAGGAGCACGTGGCATACCGCGCGAACCGTGCTGTTAGGAGCCAGGCTACCCCCTCTCCCTGTGGGAGAGGGGGCCAGGGGGTGGGGTCGCGCCCAATCCGAAATTCAGTCTCCCTCATACCATCACAACAACACATCTCGACCATCGGATACAATGACAGCGCGCTTGATGATGGATTGCTGCATTTGCGGAGGGATGAGACGTGCGCTACATCGCGCTGTTGCGAGGTGTCAATGTCGGCGGGCATCAGGTGAAGATGGATTACCTACGGGCGCTGTTCAGTGAACTGGGTCTGGGGAGTGTCCGTACCTACATCCAGTCGGGCAATGTCTTCTTCGACACGGATGCGCGCGACCGAACGACGCTGACCTCCACCATTGAGGCGCATCTCCTCGCGCGGCTCGGCTTCGCGGTTCCTACCTACCTGCGCACGGTTGAGGAAGTCGAAGCGACGCTCGCGCTCGACCCGTTCAAAGATGTCACTGTCACCGACGACATGCGTCTGAACGTCGTCTTTGCCTCGCGCCCCATCCCGCCGACGCTGGAAACGCCGCTATGGTCAGCCAAACGAAACGTGCAGATTGCCCGCGTGACGCCGCTAGACGCCTTCGTGGTGTGGTATCTAATCGGCGGGCGGCCACCCAGCAACGGTACCTTCCTTGAAAAGGCGCTGGGTGGCCCTGTCACGAGCCGCTTCTTGCACACCACCGCGAAGATCCTCGAAGCGGCGAAGGCGGGCTAACGCGCCCGGCTGCTCACCACCGCCACGCGCACGTTGACATCAACGATGGTTGGCCCTCGTGCGCCATCGCGAACCAGTCCCACCCGCACACTTGCGCCACCGGGCAGGCGTTCGAGAATGCGGCGCATATCGTCCACCCTGGCGACAGGCTTATCCTCCATCTTGAAGATCACATCGCCCGGGCGGATGCCCGCCTGCGCGGCTGGGCCATTGGCGAACACCTGCAGCACCTCGACCGCTGTGCGCGACTCGATATGCAGCGTGTGGCGAGCCGACTGCGTGAGCATGCCCGCCTGCCCAGCCACGCCGATGACCGCGCGGCGCACCTCGCCATCGCGCATCAACATCGCGGCGACCCAATTGACAGTGTTGATCGGAATCGCGAACGAGAGGCCCTGCGTCTGCTGCAAAATAGCGACGTTGATACCGATGACTTCGCCGTTTGAGTTGACCAGTGGCCCACCAGAGTTGCCAGGATTCACCGCCGCATCCGTCTGGATGATGTCTTCGATCATGCGGCCACCATAGCCGGGGAGCGTACGATGCAGTGCGCTGACAATGCCTGCCGTCACCGTGCTCTGCAGGCCCGCCGGGCTACCAATCGCCACCACCAGTTGCCCTACTCGCAGATGCTCGGAGTCGCCCAGTTTCGCCGCGGGCAGTTGCTCGCCAGCTGGTGGGATGATGCGCACGACAGCGACATCCGTCTCGGGATCATTGCCGACCACCTGTCCCTCGATGTCGCGTCCATCTGCGAGCGTCACGGTGATTTTGAGCGCCCCATCGACGACGTGGCTATTGGTGAGAATATAGCCATCCGGCGCGAAGATGACGCCCGAACCGGCGCCTTCCACAACACGCGAGGCGCCCATGCTAAACGGTGTTTGCTGTGGCGCTGTCTTGGCGACACCCACCTGCACGACCGCTGGCCCCACGCGATCTACTACGTTAATCACTGAGCGCGAGTAGGTGTCGAGCGCCGCTAATTCATCGACTGACGCCTGATCCTGACGCGCAGGCTTTGTATTTCCAAACCATGCCATACCGCATATCACTTTCCTTCATTCCCGCAGTCGCCTGAACGCGCGCCGGAAGCTAGAGAGGAAGAGTCCTACTGCATTACTGTCTACCTACAAATATTGCCGCAACTGCGACTAGTCCAGCCACGTATGACATAGAATGCGCAACGGGTGCGCACGCGCGTGTCGGCAGATACCCTGCGAGACAGCGCCGTGTGATAGTCGTGTGATATATGTACGCGCGCCCACGCCGCAAGGTTGAGGTCGCCTGCGCCAACAGCGTAAACCACGTACAATCAGAGGAGATGCCGAATGTTGCGCCGTTTCAGCGACGCCCGTTCCTATACATGGCTCTCCATCGTCGCCGCGCTGGTGACGATGGCGCTGAAATTCGTGGCCTATCGGCTGACTGGTTCTGTTGGCCTGCTCTCGGATGCGATCGAGTCAGTCGTGAATCTGGTTGCGGCGCTGGTGGCGCTCTGGGCGCTGTGGCTCGCGAGACGACCAGCCGACGAAGATCATCACTATGGCCATTCTAAGGCTGAGTATTTCTCCAGTGGGCTCGAAGGAGCCCTCATTCTGGTGGCCGCAGCCAGCATCGTGCTCGCTGCGTGGCCGCGCTTGTTCCATCCGCAGCCGCTGGCACAAGTTGGCGTGGGCCTGGGCATCTCCGTCCTTTCGGCTGCGATCAATGGCGGCGTAGCCTATCTCCTCTGGCAGGGAGGCAAACACCACCGCTCGATCACGCTCACCGCAGACGCGCGCCACCTGCTGACTGATGTATGGACCTCAGTGGGGGTCGTCGTCGCCGTGTTGCTGGTGCATCTCACTGGCTGGCTGCTGCTCGACCCGCTCATCGCGCTGGCTGTCGCGGCCAATGTCTTGTGGACAGGTGTGCAACTCATCCGCGAGAGCGGCTATGGCCTACTCGACACTGCGCTCCCACCAGCTGACCAGCAGACCATCGCGCGCGTACTGGAGCCCTTCCGCCATGAAGGTATCGACTTCCACGCGCTGCGTACACGCAGTTCGGGGGCGCGCCGCTTCATCTCCCTGCATGTGCTCGTCCCCGGCTCGTGGTCTGTACAACAGGGACATGACCTGTGTGAGCGGGTGGAGATGGCATTGCGGCGAGAGATGGCCGAAACGACCGTCTTTACCCATCTGGAGCCGCGCGAAGATCCCGCCGCCTGGGCTGACCAGGGTCTCGACCGCGTATTAGACTAGCGGCGCAGGCAAAGATTATCCTTTGATTGACACACTAGCGCCCCCATGTTACAGTGTAGGCAATCGATTGTTCACCCCTCGATTTGCGCCGTTGCGGCGCGTGGGAATGGCTGCGAGCATGCCTATCACCCTCAAACAACTTAGCCTGCTCGCCGGAGCGCACCCCTCGACGGTCGCCCGTGTTCTGCACGCCGACCCTCGCCAGCGAGTGAGCGCAGACCTCCGCGAGCGCATCCTTACTCTGGCTCGCGAACATGACTACCGACCAAACAGCGTGGCGCGCTCACTGCGCACGAAGCGCACCGCAGTGCTGGGCGTGCTGATTCCCGACATCGCGAATCCATTCTTCGCTGGCGCATTACGCGGCATGGAAGACGCCGCCGCCGAACGCGAGTACAGCGTCATCCTCGCCAACACCGATGACCAGCCGACGCGCGAGGCGCACAGTCTCGCCCTGCTGCGCGATCGCCAGGTGGATGGCCTGCTGCTAGCCACGGCGCGACTTCATGACCCAGCCATCGCGCAGTTGCAGGCCGATGGCATTCCGTTCGTGCTGGTCAACCGGCACACCGACCCCATCACGCCAAACTCCGTTGTCCCCGACGACTACGCGGGCGGCGTCGCGGCGGTTGAGCATCTGCTCTCGCTGGGCCACCGCCGCATCGCGCATATCGCGGGTGCGCAAGACGCCTCGACTGGCTACCTGCGCGCCAAAGCCTACCGCGACACGCTGAAAACCGCTGGAGCCGACCAGTTCCCTGACCAGGATGCCCTGCTGGTGCGCGGGTCATTCCGTGAGCAGGGTGGCTACAACGCGATGACTGAACTGCTGGCCTTGCGTGAGCGGCCAACCGCTGTCTTCGCGGTGAATGATCTGGCGGCGCTCGGCGCGATTCACGCGATCACCGCGGCAGGTCTGCGCGTGCCGCAAGACATCTCCGTCATCGGCTTCAACGACCTTTTCCACGCATCGCACATGACGCCGAGCCTGACGACGATGCAGGTGCCGATCCACATGATGGGAGTGCGCGCGGCCCAACGCCTGCTCGATATGGTCGTGGATGGTGTCGCGCCGGAACAGCCCTTGCTGCTCCCCGTCACGCTGATCGTGCGCGACAGCACAGGGCCAGCGCCACAGACCAACACATCTAGCCACGCCCGCAAGCCGAGCGGGGCCCGCACACGCCACGCCGACTAATCGCACATCGACCGCACGCCGCAGGCGAGAGAGGAGCCGCCGTATGAGTTGGATTGCCCGCCTGCTATCGCCTGCGCGGCGGGACACCTCCGAGGCCGCGCCGTCGGGGCACGGCGAACTCGAACCGCAGTCAACCACAACCGGGAGGGCGCATATGCCAACCATCGGATATGTCGGACTGGGCGCGATGGGTAGTCGCGTCGCCAAACGTCTGCTCGACGCTGGATACACCGTCACAGGCTACAATCGCACGCAGAGCAAGGCGCAATGGTTGGTTGACGCGGGCTTGCGCCTCGCCAGCAGTCCACGCGCAGTCGTTGAGGCGTCAGACTTCACGTTCTCGATGGTCACAAACACACATGCGCTCGAAGCGATCTTCGAAGGACCAGACGGTATCTTGAGTGGACTTGGCGCAGGCAAGACCTACATCGACATGAGCACCGTGAACCCGGCTTTCTCGCGGCGCATTGCCAAGCGTGTCGAGGAGCGCGGCGCTGAAATGCTCGATGCGCCTGTCTCGGGGAGTGTCGTCACGCTAGAGCAAGGCAAACTCTCCATGATGATCGGCGGTAATCGCTCGACCTACGACGCAGCCCTCCCCGTATTACACGCCATCGCGCCAACCGTCCATTACATCGGCGGCCACGGCCAGGCTGTGCTGATGAAGATCGCCATCAATCTGAATCTGCAGGTGCAGATGCTGGCGTTCAGCGAGAGTCTGCTGCTGGCTGAGAAGGGCGGCATTCCACGCGAGACGGCGATGAAGGCGCTGCTCGAGAGCGTCATCGCGTCTCCCTCACTCCAGTATCGCGCGCCATTTATCACCGAGGCGCCGGACGAGGTCTGGTTCAACGTCAATATGATGCAGAAAGACATGTTGCTGGCGCTGGAGATGGGGCGCGAACTGAATGTGCCGCTGCCAACCGTCGCCGTCAGCAACGAATTTCTGACTGCGGCTCGCGCACAAGGGCTTGAGCATCACGACTTCTACATCGTCTTCCAGGCGCTGGCGAACATGGCAGGTGTCGATCGCAAGGTGGACGCGCTCACACCCAAGACCGACCAACCGAAGTCCTAAGCGAGCATGAGTGAAACAACACTGCGCGTCAACTCGTTCCGTGGACTCCAGAATCTGCCGGCGCTCGCGGCAGGGCTGCGCGGCGACTTCGCACGCGCGGGCCTGCGGGTAGAACTCTCCTACACGAATAGCTCCGTCGAGCAGTTAGCTGCGCTGGCGCGAGGCGCCTACGACCTCATCCACACGGCGCCCGACAATGTGGTGAATTTCGACACGAACCCTGCGGCGTTTGGCTGTGATCCGGCCACGGCGCCGCAGGTGGCCCTGCTGCTCGGCGGTAGCAACGGCCCGCTGACGCTCTACGCCCAGCCGCAAATCGGCGCCATCGCAGACCTGCGCGGGCAAGCGATAGGCGTGGACAATCCCGGTTCCGGCTTTGCGCTAGCGCTACGCGATCTGCTTGCCCGCGCGGGCCTCGACCTGGAGCGCGATTACACCTTCATCGTCGCGGGAGGTACGGCTGCCCGCGCACAGACTGTGGCGCAAGGAACACTCGCGGCCACCATCGTCTATCCGCCGTTCGATCTGCTGCTGGCGCAGGCAGGCTGCCACGCGCTCGTCACCTCCACCGAAGCGTATGCCGCGTATGCGTCACAGGCGCTGGCAGGCATGCGTGGCTGGGTGGAGACGCATGGCGACGTAGTGACACGCTATATCGGCGCGTTGCTCGCCGCACTCGACTGGCTCTACACGCCATCTGAGCGTCCAGCGGTTGAGCGGTTGCTCGCCGAGGAGCCTGCGCTCGGCCTTGGCGGCGTGGCGCCCGCGCAAGCCTACGCGGCGTTCACCGATCCACAGGTGGGCTTCGGGCGCACGGCGGCGCTCGACATCGCAGGGCTCACCCAGGTCATCACTCTACGCGCCCGCTATGGCAGCAAGCCTGTCGCGCTCGGCCAGCCCGCCGACTACTGTGACCTCCGCTGGTATACGCGTGCGCTGGGGTAGAGGCTGGCTGGCGGCTCGGACTCATGCGCACATGCATTGGCCGCCAGCGACGCTCTCTACTGCGCGACTTCCTGCTTGGTGACGCTGCCACCGAGGTAGAGCGCGCTAATCTCTGGATTGTTCAGCACACTCTCGCTGGGGCCATCCAGGCGCACGCGTCCACTCTCCATCACCACGCCGTGGTCGGCGAGGCGCAGGCCAGCACGAGCGTTCTGCTCCACCAGGAGGATTGTGCGGCCGGACGACTTCATCGTCTCGACCGTCTTGAAGACCTCTTTGAGCGTCTTGGGATCGAGTCCCATCGAAGGCTCATCGAGCAAGACTAGCGCAGGGTCGAGCATCAGGCAGCGGGCAAACTCGACCAGCCGCTGCTGGCCGCCGGAGAGGCTGCCAGCCTGCTCCTTCGCGCGGTCACGTACAATGGGAAACATCTCCTGAATCTCGTCGTAGCGCTTTCTGGTGATCGAGGCGTCGCGCAGCATGAACGCGCCAAGCTCCACATTCTCCCGGACCGTCATCGCCGGAAAGAGGCTGTGGTTCTGTGGCACCTGCACCAGCCCGCGCTCCAGCACCTGCCGTGGCGAGAGGCCACCGATTTCCTGGCCGCGCAGGAGAATTTGCCCGCTGCGAGGCTTGATGAGTCCGCTGATGGCCGTCAGCACAGTGGACTTGCCCGCGCCGTTCGGGCCGACGATACAGGTGATCGTCCCCTCTTCGATGGACAAGTTCACCCCGCGCAGCACATCGCCGCCACCATAGCCAGCGATCACGTTGCTGAGTTGTAGCAGCATCTCATCAGTCTCCCAGATAGGCTTCGAGCACAGCAGGATTCGCCCGAACCGCCGCGGGTGTTCCCTCGGCCAGTTTCGCGCCCCGGTGCATGACCATCACCTTGTCGCACAGGCCCATCACGAACTCCATATTGTGCTCGACGATCAAAAATGTCACGCCCTGCTTATTCAATTCGCGGATGCGATCACCCAATTGTCCGATCAACGTCGGATTGATGCCGCCCGCTGGCTCATCCAGCAGAATCATCTGCGGCTCGGCGATCAGGATGAACGCCAACTCTAGCAACTTGCGCTGACCATAGGAGAGACTGCCCGCCGGGGCATCGCGCAGATGCGAGATGCCGACGAATTCGAGCAACCGCAGTGCGCGTTCGTGCTCCTGCCCTACACTCCACCGACTCAGCAGGGACATCAGTCCCTTGCGTCGGATGGCAATGTGCATGTTCTCTGTGACGGTCAGGCGCGGAAAGATGCGCGTCAACTGGAACGTGCGCCCGATCCCCATGCCAAACACCTTATCGGGGCCAAAGCGTGTGATGTCCGTGTCTTTGTAACTTACCGCGCCAGTGTCGGCTCGCTCGTAGCCAGTGATGACATTAAAGAGCGTCGTCTTACCGGAGCCGTTGGGGCCGATCAACCCAGTAATCGAGCCTTGCTCGACTGAGATCGAGCAGCCGGTGAGCGCCTGAATGCCACCGAACGCTTTGGTGACGTCTGTCGCCTGTAGCAGGGCCATAGTTCTTACTCCATCGCCTGGAATATGCGTCCAGCGCCACTAACTGCCTACGACTCGCCGTTCTCGATCTGCTGAGATACTGGCGTCTGGCGGCGGCGAACCGCTGCCATCAACCGTAGCAGCGACGGGCGCTGTCGGGGGCGCAGGCGCGACGGGTGTCTCTTTCGCGGCCCACAGACGCTTGATCACGCGCGTGTGAAGCGCTGGAATGATGCCCTCAGGAAGGAGCAGAATGACGACGAGGAACAGCACACCCTCGAAGATGAGATAGAGCCCGTTCTGGCTGTAGGTGACGGTGAGGTATTGCTGTGCTGGAATGATGATGAGCGCGCCCAGCAGCGGGCCGGAGATCGTCCCCAGCCCACCCAGGAACGCCATCAGCGCGATCAGCACGTCGAAATTCGCATCGAAGGCAAACGGCGGATAGATCGACAACAGGAAGTAGGCCCAGATGGAGCCTGCCATACCCACGAAGAACGCCGAGAGGATGAACGCGCTCAGCTTCGTGAAAGTCGTGCGCACACCCAGGCCACGCGCCCGGTCCTCGTCATCGCGAATCGCCAGTAGCTCCAGACCGTACTTCGAGTGGCGCACAAACCAGGAGGTCGCCACAGCCAGTAACAGCACAGCCAGAATCATGTAGTAGAACGGCAGGTTGAAGAGCGCGCCACTCCACGGAGGAATCGGCAACTCCAGGCCAGCCGAACCATTCGTCAAGCCGCGCAGGTTGTAGGCCAGTAACTGGAAGATGAAGAAGATGGCGATAGTGATGACCACAAAGGTATGGCGGCGTGTGCGCAGGGCAATCGCGCCGACGGGCAGCGCGAAGACAGCAGCAGCAAGACCGGCCAGCGGCACGAACGCGAACGGTTCCCAGCCACCGGGAACATGCCACCACTTGCAGGCCAGCGCAAGGGTATAGCAGCCGATGCCGAAGAACGCCGCGTGTCCCAGCGCGATGTAGCCCGTGTATCCGCTGAAGATGTTCCACGCCGTACCCGCCGCCGCGAACACCAGGGTGAAGAAGGCTACGGTGGTCACCGAAGGATTGCTGAATACCAGCGGAAACACGATCGCGGCGACGAGGCAGAGCGCCCAGAACAGCGTCTGCCATACCCGCATGGAGATGGCGCGCGGTCGCTGAGTGGATGCCTGCTGGGGTTGCGCTGCAGTTGTCATAGTCAGAGGCCGTTCTTTCTTCTGGTCGCGTATCTTGTGTGCTTCATCAGCGCAAGCGCGTCGCGAGAAGTGACGTGGGTTGCGTTACTGGTTGCGGGTCGCGAACTTGCCGAAGAGTCCCTGCGGCCTGAAGAGCAGCAGGATGACAAGCAGCGCGAAAAACACCGTACTGGCCCAAACAGGCGACCAGACGACCGCGGTGATGTCTTCGATGACGAGCATCCCGACGGACGCGATGAGTGCGCCGCCCAGGCTGCCCATGCCGCCGAGAATGATGATGACCAATAGACGTGAGATCAGGTCATAGTGACTGCCGGGATTGAAGCTGGTCGTGGCGCCAAACGCCATGCCGCCAGCCGCCGTCAGCGCCACGCCGACGCCGAAGGTCAGCGCAGCCACCCGCTCCACATCGATGCCGATCAACAGGGCCGCTGCGCGGTTTTGCGTCGTCGCACGGACACTACGCCCGAACTTGGTCCAGTAGAGCAGGACGTAGAGCGCCGCAAGTAGTACGACACTGAGTCCAAACGCCATCAGGTAGATGACTGGCAGATAGAACGAACCGACCGGAATCGAGGCCGTCGTATACCAGGCGAACAGCTTCACGTTGTCCGTGGAATAGACGATACCCAGCACGCCTTCGAGGATGATGGCGATGGCATAAGTCACCAGAATCGAGAGTTGCGTGCGGTCACGTTTCAGCGGGCGAATCAACGCCAGTTCGAGCACGACACCCAGCACAAACATGACAGGAATCGTGATGAAAAGGCCAAGGAAAAGGTCAATATGGAACGTGGATGCGAGTGAATAGCTGAGGTAGGCGCCCAGCACCACAAAGGCGCCCTGCGCGACGTTGATGATGTCCATCACGCCAAAGACGAGCGTCAGGCCTGCCGCCATCAGGGCGTAGACACCACCTGTGAGGATGCCCGACACAATGGCTTCTAGGATGAGCTGTAGAGTGGGCGCCATGCTGCTAACTCCTGCCTGGGTAGACTGCTCGGTCAGCGAGAGGGATGGGCTACCTTCGCTGAGAGGAATGGTATGGCGCGACAGCTACGCCGCGCCATACACAGCGGACTGATCGGCTACGGCCAGTTGGACTTCGGATACTCCGGACTTGCCGAGGCGACGCTCGCCGGATAGACCGGGATGAGCTGGCCCTTCTGCCACTGGAACAGGTAGGCCACTGCCTGCGTGTTCTGGCCTGTATCGTCGAACTTCACCGCACCCTGCACGCTCTCGAATGTGCCAGAGTGGAGCGTTGCGATCAACTTGGACTGGTCGAGGCTGTTGTTCTTGGTGACGGCCTGCGCCACAACCTGACCGACAGAATACGCTTCAGGAACATCGGAGCTGATACCAGACTTGTCGCCACCATACTTGGCGATGTACTCCGAGACCATCTGCTGGTTGCCAGGCGCGTTCAGGTCTGGATACCAGCCGTTCGGCACCATCACGCCTTCAGCGGTGTCCGCGCCGCCGACGGCCTGCAGGAACTGCGTGCCCTGGTCGGGGCCAGCCGTGGCGATCAACGCCTTGGGATTGTAGTGCTGCTGTTTGAAGTCCTGGATGAACGCCGAGACGTCAGGCAGCAGGGTGCCAGTCACCACAACATCCGCCTTCGAGCTAATGATGCCAGCGGCGATTGGGGTGAAGTCGGTCGTCTCCGCCGGATAGACCTTGTAGGACGCGGTAGTAATGCCAGCGGCCTCCAAAATCGAGCGGGCCTTGTCAACCTGCGGCTGGGTGAAAGGGTCGTCTTCGGTCGCATAGGCAGCCGTCTTCGGGCGCTGATCCGCGGGAAGCGCTGCGATGTAGTTCGCGAAGCTGTTCAGGTTGTTCGCGACTGGCAGCGAGACGTCGAAGACATTGTGTAGCCCCTGTGTGAAGACGGACGGGCCGCCGCCAGCGCCCTCGACCAACGCATAGCCATAGCGATTCGCGATGACTGACGCTGGCTTGGTCAGCAAGGTCGAGAACGGGCCGAAGAGCAGGTCGACCTTATCCTGGTTGATAAGCGTCTGGTAGTTCGTCGTTACCTGCTCTGGGCTGCTCGCATCGGAGAGGATCACCAGTTTCACCTGGCGGCCAAGCAGACCGCCGTGAGCGTTCACATCGGCTGCCCAGAGTTCATAGCCTTGCTGGAACGCCTTGCCGTCTTCTGAGAAGTCGCCCGAGAGCGAGAGCGAGATGCCAATCTTGATTGGCCCCTGCGAACTAGGGCTCCCACCACTGGGAGAGCACGCAGCAAGCGTCAGCGCCAGGCACGCGAGAATGCCTAGAAAACCGAAAACCCGATGAATGCGCGTGGAGTAACGTCCTGTCATGGATCTGCTCCCTGAGCCACATCGCTGTAGCTCTCACGTCGTATCAACCAGGGCCTGCGCATCTCTCACTGCGTCAGAGAATGAACGACCCTGCGCCATGCTCACCTGCCTGCCATGTACCCTGTGCCGCCACTACGGCGCCCATCACGGGGAAAGACAAAGCGTTGAGCGCGGTTTCCGGAGACACAGCGTCTCCAGAAAACAAGCCTACGGAGCTAGGTTGCTATCACTCAGTGTTCGTCGCATCCAGTCAGCCATCTGCGGACGGTGCTTGAAGGGGATGTTGTTGCAGACGTGGTTACCCTCGTCGAACATCCACAACGTCACAGGGCCGCCCGCTTCGTCCGCCACGCGCTCCGCGTCATGTGGTGGGATGACTCGATCTTGTCGCCCCATGATGACGAGAAGCGGCGCAGTCAGTCGCTGGAGCGCGCCCGCCAGCGTGAACGGGCGCAATCGCTCCACCGCATCCGCTGTCGAGACAGCGCCAGAGCGGTGAATGAACGCCTCTTGGGTGAGGCTAGGCATCGCGTCAAAAGCTTCGGCGACCGCGTAGGGGCCCGCGAGCGCAATTACCGCGCGAATGCGTGGCTCGAACGCCGCCGCCCGTGGAGCGTAGTAGCCGCCGAGGCTTACGCCCAACATACCGACCCGCGAGACATCGAGATCATCGCGGCGCTCCAACGCATCGATTGCCGCTCGCGCGACGACCTCATAATCGCTGCGCATGGGGCGCTCGAACTCCATCTCGCCCTGCCCGGGTCCGTCGATTGCCAGTGTCGCCATCCCGCGCCGCAGAAATTCATCTGCGTAGGTGTGCAGCTCCTCTTTGACAGAATCGAGCCCAGGTACGAGGATCACGACGGGCGGGCGGGCGACATGCGCAGGCTTGCGCAAGATGCCCCACATCGTCAGCCCATCCTCGTAAGGGATGGCCATTCGCTCACCGGGAACGTCGAACCAGGGAAGCGCGCGCGCGTAACTGGCGACAGCGAGATCATGCGCCGCGCGCAACTGCTCAGGGAACTCCACTGCCAGAAACTTGGCGAAGTGGTACGCCATCGCGGCATGGAAGAAGTGATACGCCATGGACTCATGTTCGCCCAGGCGCTCAGCCTCTTCACCCATCGCGCGGTGCATGTCGCCGCAGGCCGACCACTCACGAATCCAGTCGGCCCAGGTCGCAATGCGCGCCGTTACCCGCTGGAAATCGCTCGGGTCAATACCATTGGCAAGGAATCGCGGCGCCCAGTTCACAATCGCCGTCTGCACTCGCGCGTCAGCCGCCATTGGCGTGTACTCCTTCGTACATTTGCTCAGGAGCCTCAAACGACGTCATGTAGAGCGACGTCGCAGCACTGTCTACGCAGGTTCAACAAACGGTTGCGCAATCGTTTGTCTTGTTAGGACAATCGATTGACGCAACATTACCACTGGCCTACAACGGGTGTCAATAGCAGCGAATATAAGTTGGTAGCGCGGGTCGCCGCGGCCACGCGCCTACGCGCCTATCCGAACATGGCGAGCGGCTCTTCGAGCAGATCAGCAAGCTCGCTCAGGAACTCGGCGCCACGTGCGCCGTCGATGACGCGATGATCACAGGAAAGGCTCAGCGCCATCATCGGCTGAACCGCTGGCGCGCCACGCACCGGCACAACACGCTCGACGATGCGCCCCACCGCCAGGATCGCCGCTTGCGGCGCGGGCACGATAGCGTTGAACGCGTCCACACCATACATGCCCAGATTGCTGATCGTGAACGTCGCGCCAGCGAGATCATCTGGACGCTGCTTGCCAGCCTTCGCTCGCTCGGTCAACTCCGCGCGGCGACGGGCGAGTGTGTCGAGATTCAGCGTGTCGGCGTGCGCGATGACAGGCGTGACAAGACCGAAGTCAGCCGCGACAGCCAGCGCCACGTTCACGTCAGGATGCTCGACAATACGCCCATCGCTCCACGAGGCGTTGACGCGCGGATGCAAACGCAGCGCCCGCGCCACTGCCATCACCAGCAGATCAGTGTAGGTAATATTTACTTCGTGCTGGCGGCGAATTTGCTCACGCCAGGCGATTAGCCGGGTGGCGTTGATTTCACGCAGCAGGAAGAAGTGCGGTATCTCACGCCAACTCTGCGTTGTGCGCTCGGCCATGATGCGCCACACGGGATGCAGCGCTGACGACGCGGATGGCGCCATAGTGGCCGCTGGCGGCGCGGTTGGCGCCCGGCTGACGAAAGCGAGCACGTCGCGAGTGATGACCGCCTCGCCAGGAGCGCTGCCCATGATGCGGGTAAGGTCAACGCCGCGCTCCCGCGCCAGACGTCGCGCTTTCGGTGAGGCGGCTGGCAGCCGCGCGGCGCCTCCGTTGGGCGACGCAGGCTCTGGCGCGACAGCGACCGACGTTGGCGCCGCGTCACGCCCATCCAGATACGCCAGCACATCTGCCTTCTGCAGCCGTCGGCCATTGGTGGGGATCGCCTGCAGATCAACGCCGCGCTCCTCCGCGATGCGCCGCGCAAGGGGGCTGATATCAGCAACCGGTCCACCCGTTGGCGCAGCAGGCGCGGATTGCGTCGGAGGCTCGCCTGCTGGCGCGACCTGGGCGACTGGCGCGGCTTGCGCTGGCCGCTCACCCGGCGCGAGAATCACCGCGATGACCTGCCCGACCGGAATATCGTCGCCCTCGTGCGCGCGCAGATCGGCCAACACGCCAGTTGCGCGCGCCTCCAGTTCGACGGTCGCCTTGTCGGTCTGCACCTCAGCGATGGCCTCACCTTCGCGCACGGAGTCGCCCGCAAGCTTGAGCCAGCGCATCAGCGTGCCAGTCTCCTGGGCCATCCCCAGCGCTGGCATATATACCTGTGTTGCCATTCCTGAACTTCCCTTGCGGCGCTAGCGCGGCGCGCTGGACCCATTCTTCGAGTGTCCCGAAGGCGCGCTGGCCAGCGTTGGCTGCCGCCTGCCCGCCTCGGTGTTGAGATGCGACTGGCTATCGCGGATGGTGGAGAGTGGGCCGGTCGCGGTGTAGTAGCGCACGCCTGCCACCATCAACTCCTCAGCCGGGAAGCGGGTAATGACCTCACAGCCGGTCGCCGTGACGATCAACTGCTCCTCGATACGCGCCGCCGACCAGCCGTCTGATGCTGGCCAGAACGTTTCGAGCGCGAAGACCATGCCTTCCTCGATCATCTCGGGATGGTCGAGCGAGACGAGCCGGCTAAAGATCGGCTTCTCCCAGATGGACAGGCCGACGCCGTGGCCATATTGCAGCGCGAACGCCGCCTCTTCATCCTGGAAGCCGAAATCAGGCGCCTTCGGGAAGGTAGCGACGACATCACCAGTGGTCACACCGGGGCGAATCATCGCAATGGCTGTGTCCAGAATGTCGCGGCACTTCTTGTAGGCATCCACCTGCGCCTGCGAGGCGCTGCCAACCGCGAAGGTGCGGTAGTAGCAGGTGCGGTAGCCATTGAAGCTATGCAGAATGTCGAAATACGCTGGGTCGCCTGGCCGCAACGAGCGATCACTGAAGACGTGCGGATGCGGGCTGCAGCGCTCACCAGAGATGGCGTTGACGCCCTCGACATGCTCGGAGCCCAGATCATAGAGCACCTTGCTGACGAGCCCCACGCATTCGTTCTCGCGCACGCCGGGCCGCATGAAGCGATAGAGTTCGTCATAGGCGGCGTCCACCATCATGCACGCGGTATTGAGCAGCGTGATCTCGTCCACGGTCTTGATGATACGGGCGCGCTGCATCAACTGCTGGCCATCAACGACCGTGATGCCTTCTTTTTGCAGCGCGAACAGCACCGGCAACTCGATGACATCTACGCCGAGCGGCGAGCCCATCAGCCCGCGCTGCTCTAACTCGATGCGAATCTTGCGCGCTACGTCTTCGGCGCGTCCGGCTTCTGGGGCCATCGCGCCGCGCTGGGTAGAGATGCCTGCCCGCGAGCGCTCGCCCAGCCACGGCGCGTACAGTTGGTGGTGGCGCGCGGCAGAGCCGAAGTCCCAGAGGATTGGCTCGTCGTCCTGCGGAAGCAGCGAGAAGCGCGCGACCTTATCCATCGCCCAGGTGCCGATGTGCGTCGCGGTGATATAGCGAATATTGTTCATGTCGAAGCAGAGCAGCGCGCCCATCTCCGACTCAGCCAGCAATCGCTTGATACGAGCCAGCCGCTGGGTGCGCAGCCGGTCGTAGTCAATTCGCTCCTCCCAGTCCACACCCATCGTTCCGTATGTCTTGGGACCCATGATGCGAGACTCCTTTGGCTGGCGGCCATCTCCCTTCGCGGAGATAGCCTGCGCGCCACGACGCCGCGACGCGCGGGATGCGGAAGAACCGTCGAGAAACGTAACAATCTGAGACGCTAGACGCGACCACAGAGTGTCTTGGCCAGTTCCGTCACTTTCTCTGGCGTGGGGACGGTGAGGTCCTCCAGCGCTGGAGAGAATGGCACTGGCACGTCCATCGCGCCCATACGCTTTACGGGAGCGTCGAGATGATAGAACGCGCCCTCACTGATGACCGCCGCGAACTCCGCCGTCACGCCGTACCGCTCGTAGCCCTCGTCGAGCACGATGGCGCGACTCGTCTTGATGGCTGACGTGATCAGTGCGTCTTTGTCGAGCGGGAAGGTTGTGCGCGGATCGATGATCTCTGCGCTAATGCCGAGACTCTGCAATTGCTCGGCGGCGGCGAGCGCCACCTGCACCATGCTGCTGGTCGCGACTAGCGTGATATCCTCGCCGACCCGCTTCACATCGGCGACACCGAATGGAATGGTGTAGTCGCCTTCGGGCACAGGGCCCTTGAGCGTATACATCATCTTGTCCTCGAAGATGACCACGGGATTGTCATCGCGAATGGCCGACTTGAGCAGTCCCTTCGCGTCGTAGGGCGTGGAGGGCAACGCGACCTTCAGGCCGGGGATGTGGCTGACCCAGGCGTGCAGGCTCTGGCTGTGCTGGGCGGCGCTGCGGCGGGTGGCGCCCAGCGTGGTGCGAATCACCATCGGCGCCTTGAGCTTGCCGCCCGACATGTAGTGAACCTTCGCGGCCTGATTGGCCACCTGATCCATGATAATGCCGAGGAAGTCACCGAACATGATGTCCACCACGGGACGCATGCCCGTCATCGCCGCGCCGACTCCCAGGCCGGTGATGCCAGCCTCAGAGATGGGAGAGTCAATGATGCGCGACTTACCGAACTCCTCGACGAGGCCACTGAGCACCTTAAACGGCGTACCGGCTTCCGCGACATCTTCGCCGATGACAAAGACGGTCGGGTCGCGGCGAAGTTCCTCAGCCAGCGCCTCGCGGATAGCCTGACTGAGCGTGATCTCGCGGGTTGCGCCGCTTCCGGTCGCCGTCGTCGGCGCCAGACTAGACGTAGACATCCTCAGTCACCTCCGATGGATCAGGATAGGGAGCTTCCAGCGCGAAGGCGACGCCCTGGCGCACTTCCTCCGCGACCTCGTTGTCAATCTTCTCTAGCTCGGCGGTGGTAGCCACACCCTCCGATACGAGCCAACCCGCCATGATCTTGAGCGGGTCGCGGTCGCGCCGCCAGTGCGCTTCCTCTTCGGACGAGCGATAGTAGGCCCGCTGGATGTCGCCAACGTGGTGGCCATAGTAGCGGTAGGTGTTGCACAGCAGGAACGTCGGCCCATCGCCAGCCCGTGCGCGAGCGACGGCGCGCTGCGCGGCGGCATTGACGGCGCGAATGTCCTGCCCATCCACTTCTTCCACTGGAATGTCGAAGGCGGCGGCGCGTGCGCTCATCGAGCCGGCATGCGTCTCGGTGTAGTGGGTATACTCACCGTAGAGGTTGTTCTCGCAGACGTAGATGACAGGCAACTTCCAGAGCGAGGCCATATTCATGACCTCATAGAGCAGCCCCTGCCCCAGCGCGCCATCGCCAAAGAAGCAGACAGCCACACGGTCAAGGCCGAGACGCTGGCTAGAGAAGGCCGCGCCAGTCGCGATGCCCGCGCTGCCGCCGACGATGGCATTGGCGCCCAGGTTGCCGGTCTCCTGGTCGGCGATGTGCATGCTGCCGCCTTTACCGTGGCAGTAGCCCGCCTCTTTGCCCAGCAGTTCCGCGTACATCAGATCAACGCGCGCACCCTTGGCGATGCAGTGACCGTGGCCGCGATGCGTGCTGGTGATGTAGTCGTCCTGCCGCAGCGCGCCGCAGACGCCGACCGCTACCCCTTCCTCGCCGCTATAAAGGTGCGCGAGGCCAGGCATGCGCGCCGACAGATAGAGTTCGTTCACCTCCTCTTCAAAGAGGCGAATCCGCTGCATCAGGCGATAGAGATGCAGCCAGCGTTCGCGCGTCATGGACGTTTCCGTCGCATGCGGCGCCTGTGGGACGCCTGCCTGTGTCATCGTGCCTACCTCCGTGGAATAGATCGCGCCGCGCCATCTGAGACGCCGTGTGCTGCTCATTCAAAACCATTGGGTCAGGAACTGGCTTCGTCCGCCACGCCTGAGCCCTCCTGTGCCGCGCTGACGTCTTCGCTCACCTGCACAAGGTGTGCGCGCATCGCCGAGCGCGCCTGCTCGACATCGCGCCGTTCGACAGCGTCGAGCAATGTCTTATGAAAGATCTGGCCACGCGAAGGGCCACCGGGAACCGAAAAGATAAGCGATCGCTGCTCAGCCAACAGACCAACAATCGAGTCCACCAGCGAGACGATTAGAGGATTGCGCGTGGCAAGCGCCAACGTGCGATGAAAGAGGTTATCCGCGGCGATGTACTCGGCGGAGTGCGCCAACGCGCGATCCATCGTCTCGACGGCGGCGCGCAACGCGGCGATATGCTCATCGGTCGCGCGTTCCGCGGCCCGCGCAGCGATCTCCGGTTCGATGATCTCGCGCAGTTCCACCAGCGCATTCGGACTGCTCAGATGCCCGACGCGCATCATCAGCCCGAGCGATGAGCGCATCGCGTCCGACGTGTTATCAGTGACGACCGTGCCACGCCCAGGACGCATATCCACCAGCCCCATCTGAGCAAGTGTTTTCAGCGCCTCACGTACAGCAGTGCGGCTCGCGCCAAATGACGCCGCCAACTCACGTTCGGGCAGCAGGCGATCGCCCGCGTGCAACTCGCCACGCACGATGCGACCTTGAATCTGCTCCACGATCTGTTCGTAGAGCTTGCTGCGTCCGACGGGTGTGTACATGACGGTCTCATCTTCTCTGGCGAGTCCAACATCAACACCGCATTGGTATGATGGTCATACCAATGCTATTTGTCTCAGTATACTGACACGTGAACCAATGTCAAGGATTTGAGCGAACGTTCGTCCAAATTGATGCGAATTGGCGCCGCGAGGCCATGCACTGGCGCGGTTTACTTGCCGACAGCGTCGCCTGCTGTGCTACCCATCTCCGCAAGCGCCTGGCGCACGCGCGCAGGCGTAAATGGTATCTGGCGGAGGCGGATGCCCGCGCCATGAGCGATGGCGTTGGCGATAGCGGGGGCGATCACGGTGGTGGTCGCCTCGCCTGCTCCCATCGGCGGCTGGTCGGGGCGATCGAGGAGCACGCACTCCACATCTGGTGTCTCAGAGAACGTCAGGATGGGGTAACTCTCCCAGTCGAGGCTGGTGATGCGCGTGGAGTCGAAGCGCACCTCTTCTTTGAGCGCGCGGCTGGCCGCCTGGATGGCGTTCCCTTCGATCTGATTGCGCACCCCATCAGGATTGATGATTAGCCCGCAGTCATGCGCTACGACGATGCGCCGCACACGCACCACGCCACTCGCGGGGTCTACGTGGACATCAGCCACAGCGGCTGCATACGCTTCCGTATTCTCATAGCGCGCGAACGCCACACCACGCCCAACGCCGTGCGGCAGAGGCTCACCCCAGCCTGCCTGCCGCGCCGCCGCTTCGAGCACGTCGCGGGCGCGTGGATCATCGAGATGGCGCAGGCGGAACGTGACAGGATCCACGCGAGCCGCGAGCGCCGCCTCATCCATCAGCGATTCATTGGCAAAGACATTGGCGAACGCTCCCAGGCTACGGAAGGACGAAATCCGCAGCGGTGAACTCGCTAGCCAATGGACCGTCACACGCGCGTTGGGCATGGTGTAGTCGGTCGGCGCGTTGCGTCCCCCGCCGACGTGCGCACGGGGCTGCGGCTGTGAGACGCCCTGGAGCAGCTGCCCGACGAGGAGATCACGACCCTGTGGCGCCATACCTGTTGGTCGGCCAACGTGGGGGGGCGTCCAGACGCCGTAGTCCCATGCGATCAAGCGTCCCTGCGCATCGACACCCGCGCGCGCCTCCATCACCATCGCGGGCGACTTGGGCTCCCAGGCGAACTCATCCTCGCGTGACCATTGCACTCGCACCGGAGCGTTCATCTCGCGGGCCAGCACAGCGGCGTCGGCGGCGGCGTCATCTGAGCCCGTATGACCATAGCAGCCCGCGCCCTCCTGAAAGATCACGCGCACGCGCTCTACCGGCAATTCCAAGAGTTGCGCCAGCGCGTTACGCAACGCAAACACACCTTGCGACTGACACCAGACGGTCACGCCAGCGTCATCAAAGCGCGCTACCGCGCATGATGGCCCCATCGTCGCGTGCGCTTGAAATGGCTGGAAGTAGCTCGCGCTGACCACCGTCGCAGCGTCGTTCCAGGCCGCGTCCACGTCACCCTGTTCTCGCGCGATCTCGTCGGTCGCAGGTTGCTGGCGAATTGTCTCGTACAGCGTCTCGAATGCGGGCAGGCTAGGTGTCTCGCGCCAGGTCACTCGCAACTGCCGTGCGGCGCGTACAGCTTGCTCTTCACGCTCAGCCACGACAGCGACGAAGTTCCTCAACCGCACGACACGCACATTGGAAATATCCGCTACGGAGCTTTCATCGAGGGCATCGAGTGTCGCGCCTGGGCTCGGTGGGCGCACGACGCGCGCATGCAGCATCCCAGGTAATCGCACATCGTGCACGAAGCTGGGCATGCCACTGAACTTCGCTATCAGATCGAGCCGACGCGCCGATGCGCCGACCAACAGGTAGGCGCTCGCGGACTTGACAGGCGTTTTCGCTGGAACGGGGACATCAAACCGCTTGCCGCCAATCAACTCGGCATAGGTCACGCGTCTGCGCGCATCCTCCACCGACGCGACCGCGCCATCTGCGACACTGAGATCAGCGATGGGCGCTTCGAGGCGCTCAGCAGCCATCGCCACCAACGCCTGCCGAGCAGCTGCCGCAGCGAGACGTGCGCCATTCCAGAAGGTTCGAACCGTTTGGCTGCCGGTGGTCAAGCCCTCGTTGGGTGTGCGCGCCGTATCGCCCATGACCACACGAACGCTCGCCAGCGGCAGATCGAGTTCTTCGGCTACCATCTGCGCTAGCGCCGTCTGCACACCTGTCCCCAACTCTACCTTGCCGCTGAAGATAGTCAACGTACCATCGGGCGCGATGGCGAGCCAGTCGTCAATACGCATGGATTCGAGTGTAGCCAATTGCCAGGGCGATGGCGCGGACTCGGCGCGAAGATCCGCCGATGGGCTTTCCGGGGGGAGAACATCAGACATCGGGCGACTCCTCCCACATCAGCGAGGCGGCGCGCTTGACTGCGCGAAGAATCCGCACATGTGAGCCACAGCGGCAGAGGTTGTCGTCGAGTGCGGAGCGTATCTGCTCTTCGGTCGGATGGGGCGTGCGCCAGATCAACGCAGCAGTTGTGATCATCATGCCGTTGCTGCAATAGCCACACTGCGCCGCTTGTTCCTCAAGAAATGCCTGCTGCACGGGGTGCGGCTCGTCCGGCGTACCCAGACCATCCAGGGTGGTGATTTGCATGCCAACCGCGGCGCCGACCGGCAGGCGGCAACTGGCGACCGGCTCTGCTCCCAGCAGAACCTTGCATGCGCCACACTGCTCCAGTCCACAGCCGAAGAGCGGCGCGCTCAACCCCAGTTCATCGCGCAATACATAGAGGAGTGGAGTATCAGCGGGCGAGGTGACCTCGCGTCGCTCGCCATTCACAGTAAGCGCCAAAGCTGCCATCCGCATCCTTCCTCATCATATCGTTGTGGCCGACGCCTCCTAACTGAGCGCGACCCGGACAGGAAGATCAGGGCACAGTGCAGTGTATACGCTGCACAATCGTTTGTCCACACCTTTAATTTACATAATGAAGCAATATTCAGAGAAGGTAACACATTGAAATCTATCTGAATGGTCCATTGGGAAGAGCAATCATCGGCGTGTGATGCCTCTGTGATGTGTATTTGCCCGCTGTGAGCGCGCTGTGATGCAACCCGCATAAAGTCTGATTGTGAACGATAACAAATGACTCGGCGAAGTCAGAGATCGTCAGACATCAGGTTCCAAACGGACCTCCAATCTAGAGATCCGCTGAGAACGAAGGAGGCTCCAGTCATGACATCCGCGATTCGATGGCGCATCATTGTGCTACAGGTTGTTGCTATTCTCGTCCTCGCGCTGGGTTCCGGCGCTGCATTTTATGCGAACGATTTCACCCAGACGCAAATTCATGATCAACTAGCCCCGCAGCAGATCGTCTTCCCGGCTTCGGCTGCTCAGGGTCTTCCTTCCGATCTCTCGCAGTACGCGGGACAGCAAGTGCTCACTGGCGATCAGGCGCACGCGTATGCCGAGAAATTCATCGGCCTGCACCTGAAGGAAATCGGTCAAGGTCATCCATATTCGTACTGGAGTGGACAGGCGCGCGCTGCGACTGATAAAGCCGTAGCTGCCAAAGATCAAGGCATCGCGGACACGCTCTTCAAGGGTGAGTCGCTGCGAGCGATGCTGAACCAGGCGTGGACGTTCTCAGTCTTCGGTCAGATCGCCTACTTCGCAGGTATCGGGATGGCTATCGCCGGAGTGGTTGTGCTGCTGGCCCTCGCCTACGAAATTACCGGGATGGTGACGAGCCGGAAGAATCGGGCCAGTCGGGTGGCCGCTTCAACTCCGGCGCCTACGCTGAGTAAGATCAGCTAATCGCGCGCTAGCCCGAGTGTGGGAGGTAGTTGGCACACCAGCGCCGACTACCTCCCCTCTCATACCACGAAGTCCTCGACAGACTTCATTTGATCAACCATCCAGCGCCACGCTGGCCGATGAAAAGCGTGTCATCTATGGATAGCATCGTTAGCGACGAACACAAAACGCTTACCGGGCACGAGACTCCACCGTCACTTACCGCGGAAGCGACAGAACGCCTGGTAAGGCAAACCTTTGCCGGGCGCGACACTGAGAGCGCCGCCCTCCTGCTCCATGATGCGCTGACACGCACACGTGGACAGTTTGGCGCTCTGTTCTATTACCCTACACATGCGCCGCTTGCCCAACTCGAAGTTGTCGCACGTGCGCACATCACCGAAGACGAAGCGCAGCAGGTGTTCCTGCGCTACCAGCGTACCGGACGCCACGGCATGACGACGCGAAATGAGCGTTGGTTCGCGCTCCCCCTGCCCTGTGATATTCGCGACCACCAGGCGACGCACATGTTGCTGTTGGGATGGCGCGAGCGACCGGGGGCGCACCTCCCCTCGTTCCGACGCATCAGCGCACAGCTGGCGGGGTCAATCGATCATTATGCCGTGATCACCGAAGCGATCACGGTCATGCGATTGCTGCGGCGCGAAGAAGTTACGAGCGCAGCAGTTGTGCGATTGCGCGACACCATCCTCACGCGCGTCGATCATAATCTGCGCACCCCGCTGGCGGCGATCCAGGGACATGCCTGGACACTCTGGCGCCATTACGAGAGACTTCCACTGGAAGAGCAGCGGGACTATCTCGAAACCATACGCTCCACCAGCGAGCATCTGAGCGCGACGCTCGACCGCATGCTCCAACTGGCGCAACTGACGTCGAAAACCATCGGAATGAATAAAGAACCTGTCTCGATTCTCGCGATTGCCCGCTCGGCGCTGATGGACGCCAAGGCCAGTCACGGCGACCGTGTCAACCTGACGCTCGACGCCGCGCCGACCTCTGACACAGACGATGAGCCGTATCGCGTGGAGGCAGATCCCCAGTGGATACGAAGAGTGTTTGACGAGTTGCTTGACAATGCGATACGGTGGGCACATGACGGCGGGTCGATTCGCATCCAACTCTCTCCGCTGACTGGCGTGGGGAGCATTCCCGCCATCGAGTGTGTTGTGCGGGATGATGGCAAAGGGATGACATCCGAGCAACTACGTCACGCATTTGTCGCGTTTCCCGACGCCGAGATTAGCCTATCGTCTGGCTACTTCGGCATGGGATTGGGGCTGGCGATCTGCAAACAGATCATCAACCAGCATGATGGCGTCATCTGGGCAGACAGCGCGATCGACAAAGGAACGAGCATCCATTTCGTTCTGCCACGCACCCGAGTCACCTCGCACCTGACAGACACGCGCTATCACGAAGAGAACTGGAGATCTGAAAATGCCCGCTAAACAGAGTACGGTGCTTGTCGCCGATGACGATCCACAGTTGCTTCGTCTCATGACGCGGAATCTGGAACTGGCGGGCTACACAGTCGTACCGACAGTAGATGGCGCCGATGCGCTCCAGGCCGCGGAAACAACCCTGCTCGACCTCATGATTCTAGATGTGATGATGCCGCGCATGGATGGGTTCACCGTCTGCCAGCGTGTGCGCGAATTCTCGAATGTGCCGATCATTATCGTGACGGCGCGCGGCAAAGATCAGGACAAGGTGCGCGGGCTCGACCTTGGCGCCGACGACTATCTCACGAAGCCGTTCAGCGTCGAGGAGTTTCTCGCGCGGGCGCGGGCTGTGCTGCGGCGCACCCAGTATGTGGATGAGGGAACGCGTGGCGGACAGTCTACCTTCAAGTTGGGTGGGCTCACGATCGATTTCGCGACCTACACCGTCGCGGTGGACGGCCACGAGGTCGCGCTCACACCAGTCGAATACAAGTTGGTGGCCTACCTTGCCCACAACGCCGGACGTGTGCTGACGCAGGATCAACTGCTGGAGCATGTTTGGGGCGACGCCTACCT
This sequence comes from Ktedonobacterales bacterium, assembly GCA_036391835.1. Lineage (GTDB taxonomy): Bacteria > Chloroflexota > Ktedonobacteria > Ktedonobacterales > JADMIN01 > JAKAIY01. Next base: position 44,152 of record DASVZC010000122.1, read on the forward strand.
GGGCGAGAGCCACCTGCTGCAAGTCAGCGTGAATCGACTGCGCCGCAAGATCGAGCCCGACCCGACACATCCGATCTATGTGCTGACACGGGTGGGTGTAGGCTATATGCTTCCCCGACCCAGCGCAGATTAAGGCTCAACACAGTCAACCTTTAGAACGCAGCGAGGCCCCGTTCGCAAATGGAACGGGGCCTCGCTCTATCGCTCCCATTGATTTTCGTTCATGCGAATCCTGGATAAGTCAAACTGTTGGTAAGGTTTCCAGATGGTGATTGAATAACAACATCGGATTCTCGGGAATAAACAAGAGGTGATGAGGATCAGTCGGAGGCCATGCATCGGTTGACATGGTGTTGCCTGGACAGTGAGGATTCCTACATATGCGATCTCTGATTCCGCCTAACCATTACCGGGTGATCGCTGCTCACGTTCCAGACGTCACCGCTGACGAAATTGAAATGAACATCGCTGGCAATGACCATGTCGTCTACTTTGTTCGGCGGCAAACAACCTTTCGCTTCCCTCGAACACCGAGACGCCTCAGCCCGACGTGGAAGCGCTTTCTCGACGCGTTTGTTCCGCTGTCGCCGGTTCCCGTCCCGCTGATCACAATTCATCACGACGAGCGAACGGGTAGCGACTACGAGGTCAATACCTACCTGCCTGGCGTCCCATTCGAACCCAGTCTCGCGCGTTCCTTGTTCCCCGAAGGGCGCTGCGCCATTGCCAGCGAGCTTGGCGAGTTTCTCACTGCGCTGCATCGTTTTCCACTCGCCACCGCGCGGGCGGTGGGGACGGATGAGCTCGACCTAGCGACCTTTGGCGCGCATATGGAAGAGAACCTTCAGGCGTATCCGTACTTTCGCCGGACTGTGTTTCCCTGTCTCATAGCGCAGCAGCGTCAATGGGTCGAGCGCTTATTTGGCGACTACATCGCGCATGTGAAAGCTCACCCGTTCCCTGTTTGTGTCACCCATGCCGACGTGTGGACCTTCCATATCCTTATTGATCCGCGCAAGGGCAAAACTCACCGGCGTACTCGACTACTGGCCGCGTATCGCTGACCCCGCTGGGGATTTCAAGGCGCTTGAGTGTTACGGACCTCAGTTCGTCGCAGAGGTATATGAGCATTATCAATTGCCGCGTGATGCGTCGTTTGATGCGCGTCGGCTCTTTTATACCGGACACGATGAAGTCTTCGAATTTGCCCGCGCCATCGACCGTGGCGACCCTGCGAGATTGCCGCTCGCCAGGAGTCGCTTGCATCCTACATTGCCGAACGTTCCACCAGATGAGGTCGAGATACTCGCTCACCGACTGACCAGAGGTTGAGGTATAGAGGCAGCGCTGGCGGATATGGTCGATCTGGCAGATGTTCTTGAGCCGATCGCTGACAGGCTCAATGATCGCCCGCGGGCGCGCACATGATCAATGAAGGCCAGTGGGGCATCCTGTGTGGTGAACAGTTGCTCGGTGAGGGCTGCGCCAACAACACCAGCGACATCAGGGTCAGGCTGAACTCAGTCAGGCCTCGATGTTGCTCTCCCGGCTATCGCCGTGGCGAATCGCGCAGCAGAGGCAGCGTCATGGTGAACCGCGACGCTACTCCAGCTCAGACAGGGGCAGCAAGGGCAACAGGACATGGAAGGTCGTTCCCTGACCCTCAGCGGACTCAAACCAGATGTGGCCATCGTGGGCGGCCAAGATTTCCTTGCAGAGATAGAGGCCCAAGCCTGTGCCATCTATGCCGCGCTCCTGAGCGTTGCGTGCGCGCACAAACCGCTCGAAGATCATCGCCTGTTGGTCGGCGGGGATGCCCATACCGTGATCCTGAATCGTAATCTCCGCACTGGGTCGCTCGATGCCATGCGCAGGATCTGGACCGACCTTGCGCATGGCAATCGCAATCTCTCCACCCAGAGGACTATATTTGATGGCGTTGCTGAGGAGGTTATGGAAGACCTGCTCAATACGACGTACATCGATCTCGACGATCAGATGCCGCGCATGGGCTTCCAGCCGAATGACATGCTGCGTGGTCGTTGTCTGCATACGTTTGCAGAGACGGCTCGCGAGTGCGACTAAATCATGTGGCTCCTTAGAGAGAAGCAGGCGCCCTGCTTGCAAGCGCGTTACATCTAGCAGATCATCGGTCAGCGCCGTCAGTCGCTTCAACGCTGAGTCAATGTCACCCAACGCCTCGTCTTGCCATGGCGCGAGTGGTGTCTCCGGGGGCGTTTGATCGTAGCTGGGGGTGGGTCGCAGCAACATCTGCGCATAGCCGCTGGCCACCGCGATCGGAGTGCGCAGTTCGTGCGCGGCGAGCGCCACGAATTCATCTTTGATGCGCTCAGCCTCGGCCATCACCGTGACATCCTGATACACCGCCAGCGCCATACGCTCCTGCGTCGTCGCGCCATCCAGGAAGAGCGATGCGGGCAGAGGCACGCTGGTGACCAGCACCGGCACCGTCACACCATCAGGCCGCACGATCCGTACCTGCGCCTGAACGATCTCTTGCCTGCCGCGCAGCGCCTGAATGCTCGGGATGCGTTCGAAGGGGTATGGTTGGCCAGAGGGTTCCTGAAACTGCACCCTGCATTCAGCCAGGAATTCAGCCATCGGTTTGCCCTCGGACCACGCAGCTCCCCAGAGCGTAGTGGCGGCGCGGTTTGCCAGCACCAGCTTGGCGTCTTCTCCGCGCGCGAGATACACGCCGGAAGGAAGCTGGTCGAGGATGGTCTGTAACAGGCGCAGATGAGACTGGGCAGCGCGCATGGATGCCTGCAATGCGCTTTCGAGTTGCTTGCGAGCTGTCACATCGCGAATGATCGCCATGACCAATAAACGCTCGTTCATGCTGATCGGACTGAGGCTAATCTCGACAGGGAACTGAGTTCCATCCTGTCGACGGCCAAAAAGCGCCAGTTGTGCGCCCATTGGCCTGGCATGCGGTGTATGCGAAAACTCCTTGCGGTGATGCACATGCCCTGGACGCAGCGCCTCAGGAATGAGGACTTCGACTGCCTGACCAAGCAAATCCTGCCGATGATAGCCAAACAGCGCCTCAATCTGCCCATTGACGAGGACAATGGCGCCAGTATGGTCCACGACCACCAGGCCATCAGGCGCAGCTTCGAAGAGATACGGCGAGAGCATAGTAGCCATCTCGGCGCTCTGCGCGGGCAAAGGGGAAGACTGGATAACGGTGTGCAACGACTGTGTAGTGTCTTTTGGAGGAGTGCCGGATTGTTTGCGAGAGCGGCGCTGGTTCACTTGATCCCCTCCGACACCGCAAGTTCGCCAGTTCGATCCGCTGGAGAAGTTAAGAATGCTCACCTACGAGGGAATGGTGAGGCCGGTGGGATTCGAACCCACGACACGAGGCTTAAAAGGCCCCTGCTCTGCCCCTGAGCTACGGCCCCGGATGACCACGGCGCGAGGACCACACGAGGTCGAGGCGCTACAGCAAACGGGTAAAGTTCATCACTCCACTCATTCCCCTGATACCAAGGACGGACAGAGGGCGAGCAAAGACTACCCCACCAGTCTATCACATGCTACATGTAGTCTGCCTGTCCGCTTTTTGCAGAGAGGACTTTTTGATCGCTGCTAAAGGGCGCCCCGCTCGTCGCCGATAGCGCGGTTGGCGCCAGCGATCAAGCGATCACAAGTCATGCGGAGGGAGGCGACAGCATGCCATCACCAGCAGGGACCGGTTGCGCTATGCGACCAGCAGCCTCAGCGACCGCATCCAGCACTTCATCAATGTGAAACGGCTTTGCCACCATTGGAATGTCCAATTCCTCGAGTGTTTCGCCGCAGTCTTCCTCGGCGCGTTTGGGGCTGGCAGTCAAAAATATGAAGGTGTGCCGCACGCTCAGGTTGGCGTCGTTCTCCACCAAATGCAATAGGTCGCAGCCATCCATACGAGGCATTTTGTGGTCTATGATCGCGATGAGGCGCTTGGGGCTTTGGCAAAGGATATCGTATCCCGCCTGGCCATCTTTAGCCTCGATGACAGCATAGCCTGCGTCTTCGAGCAGTGTTCGCAGCGTTTCGCGAATCGCCCCATCGTCTTCAATCACAGCCACAAGGGGAGGAGCATTGCGCTTTGCGCGCAGAGGGCTCAGTCCATCCCCATCAGAGGTAGGGTCCTCCATTGACATGCGCCATCTCTCCAGTGGTGGGTTAGCTAGTCTTAGGTTGCCATACGGCCATCGTATCGGTATACATCGGTGTCCCCGCGCGGAATGACTGTACATTCACCTCGCACACAAAGGCAGGTGTCTGAATTGGAATCACTCTCAAGCGGATGACGACCTCAGCAGTATAGCACGATCATACAAACCGGAAATCCAGGCAGGCAGCCTGTTAAGCGCTATTTGGCATGCCATGGCCGTCGATGCGAGAGAAGAGAGATGAGCGGCGCAAGCGTGTTTCACGTGAAACAACAGCGCACGTCGCGGCGACCTGGCGACCAGTTCGAGTAGCCGTAAAGTCTGCGATTACCACTTGCGGCGAGTCAGCGCAAGAGTGAGAGAGAAAGAGCCGACGATGATCAGCGCAATCGAGATGACCGACAGCCAGAGCATGCCGCATGCGCCAAGCGCCCACAGGAGCACACGTATGCCCATGCTAACGTGTTCTTGTGGCAGACCGGCTGAGAGCGACACAATCATCGCCATCACCAGCAAGATGCATCCCCAGGCGACCGCCAGCAATGCGAACCCCATGAACAGACGCACCAACCGCAGGTATATTGGCGCGGAGGTGTTATACGGCGCCACCGGGCGCTTCTCCGTCGGTGTCCGTGTCACGGGACGATTCAATCGCAGCGCAGGCATACGCGCAGAGTCGGTCAGGCGGTGGCGTTTTTGCGTTGTAGACAATCCATCATCGACCACATCTCCGCTGGGCGCAGGTGACGGAGTATGCTCAGATGAACGACTCATCGCGGTCGGCTCGCTCACCTACTTACCTCCAGATGACACCATGCTCCCGTGTATGGCCTCAACACGCCAGACTGCCAGACGAACACCCCCCGTAGCGTAGCGTATACGCAGGTGTTCGTCAAAACATATCGGCGAATATCTCTCGCCGGAGCCCCAGGTATTGCATCAGTCGCGTAACGCCTGGTCGAGGTCCTCCAGTAGGTCATCTGGATGCTCGAGGCCGATAGAGAGGCGCAACAGATTTTGCGGCGTCAACGAAGTTGGCCCTTCGATGCTGGCGCGATGTTCGATGAGGCTCTCCACCCCACCCAAACTGGTGGCGCGGGTGAAGATCTTCACGCGAGCGGCGACGGCCATCGCACGCTCAACGCCTCCACGAATCTGCACGGAGAGCATCCCGCCAAAGAGCGCCATCTGACTCGCGGCGATTTCATGGCCGGGGTGCGACGGCAGGCCAGGGTAGTGGGTCGCCTCCACCGCGGGATGCTCGGCGAGGAAGCGCGCCACCGCCAGCGCATGTTCGGTGTGGCCGCGCATGCGGTACGCCAGTGAGCGCACACCGCGCATCGTCAGCCAGCAGTCGAATGGCGACAGCACGGCGCCAACGCTGCCCTGAATCTGCCGGATACGCGCGAAATGCTCATCGCCAGCGCGCCCCACGACTGCGCCACCGAGAGTGTCGCTGTGGCCGCCGAGGTATTTGGTGGTGGAATGGACGATGAGATCGGCGCCCAGATCGAAGGGCCGCTGGCCGATAGGAGTCGCCCAAGTGTTGTCGCAGACGACCAGCGCGCCAGCCGCGTGCGCCAATTCAGAGATACGCCTGATGTCGCTGATCTTCAGCAGTGGATTCGAGGGCGTCTCGACCCAGAGCAGCCGTGTCGTCAGGCGCATTGCGGACTCGATTGCCGCGAGATCGCTCATGTCCACAAAGTCGACCGCCAGCCCCCAGGGACCGAAGATCGTGCGCAGAAGCTTGGCTGTGCCATGGTAGACGTCACTCGGCGCCAGCACATGATCGCCAGGCCGCAGTGATTGAAATACCGCAGCGGTGGCTGCCGAGCCGGATGCAAACGCCGCCGCCTGGCCGCCGTGCTCGTCGCCCGTCTCTAGCGCCGCTAACAGATGCTCCCAAGCCTCGCGAGTGGGATTCTCTGTGCGGGAGTAGATGAAGCCATGAGGATAGGAACCGTCGGCGGCGCGCTCGAAGGTCGTGGAGAGGTGCAATGGCGGCGAGACTGCGCCCGTCGCGGGATCCGCCGCATGGTCGGCATGAATCGCCAACGTCTCGAACCGCATAGTGACCTCCTCGCCACACCAGATGTGGCGCCTGCGTGCGCAGCGCTTAGTCCTCGTCCGCTGTGCGCTCCCAGAAGCGACGCAGCAGCGCATTGACCATCCAGATACGTAGCCCAAAGCCAAGCGCCAGCGCGCCATTCAACGGGGCCAGCAGGCTCAGACGTCTGTTGGGCCTGTCACGCTGCGCCAGCGCGGACAACCCGAAGAAGAGCAGCAGACTGAACGCGAACAACTGGGTCAGCGACTGCTTTTCGTATTCCAGGTGCTGACGCAGCGCTTCATACTGCCGCAGCGCCCACTGGCTCTCGGGATCAGCGCGGCCGCTGGCGGCGTGAGCCCGGCGCATCACGTCGGGCAGCGTATACTCGCCGGGTACTTCGATAGCGCGACAGAATGCCCGCCAGGCGCTCCCACGCAATCCACCCTCGCTCATGGGATCGAACTTCAACGCCACAGTCGCCTCCCTCCGCTTCTCCTGCTTCCTCTGCTAGCGCGATCGACAAGCCTCAGCAAAGGCGGCAAAGAGACGTCGGCTCAGCGCGTCCGTTTCCACTAACTCCTCGGGATGATATTGCACAGCGACCGCAAAACGACGGTCGGGCGCTTCGATGCCTTCTGGCAAGCCATCCTCCGCACGCGCTACGATGCGCAGCCCAGTTCCAGTGCGATCGACTGCCTGATGGTGCAGACTGTTGACTCTGGTTTCTGTGACGCCAAGTATGGCCCCGAGGCGCGACTCGCGCTCGACGTGGATGCTGTGCGCGAGATGGTTGCGCCCCAGGTGGTGCTGGTCGTGTACTTGCGCGTCCGGGCGTTCAGTTGGGATGTCCTGATAGAGGGAACCGCCACACGCGACATTCATGACCTGCATCCCACGACAGATGCCCAACGTAGGCAGGTCGCGACTGAGCGCCATGCGGGTGAGCGTCAACTCCAGTTCATCGCGCTCCGGCTCGACATCGCCACACGCAGATGAACGCTGCTCGCCATAGTGCGCGGGATCGACATCGGCGCCACCCGCCAGCACCAAACCGTTGAGTTGAGCGCACACCTCTTCTAGCGCTGAGGCGTCCAGTTCGGGTGGAATTAGCAGGGGAGTGACGCCCGCCGCGATCAACGCGCGTATATAGGCGCGATTATTGCCGTAGATGGGACGATGAGTCTCTGCCAGCTCACCGCTGAAACATGGCACACCTACCAGTGGAAATCCCCCGCCGCGCGACTCGCTCATCCTCTCTCCCTCCGTCGTTGTCTACTGTATCGTCCAGCCCAGTATATACCCTGCCTGGCATTGGTCCAGATCGTTCAGATCGTTCGATGCCATCTATGCGCAGAGGACGTCGACGGAATCCGCCAACGTCCTCTGATGCTGTGCGCGTGCCGCGCGCTCCGATGCTCCTACCCGGTCGCTACACCTTCAGCGTGGGCGCCGCGTCTTCTCCCGCCAGGAGTGGCGCGCCCGTCACACGAACAGGTTCCTCGACAGCGGGTTCTGCAAGCGGTTCGTCGCTCTCGCGCGACAGAAGAGTTAGAGCCACCACAACGCCAAGCCACCCCAGTAACATGCTCAACACGATTGTGCCCATCATCCGGCATTAACCCCTTGCATAGTATTCACTAGCTTCCTGGAAGGCCGTCCACTCTGCCTTCCTGGTGGCATGTTGCACTGGCTTCTCATCCACTGATGACGCCAGCGGATGAGCCCAGTAACAACGGTGGGACATCTTCCCAAATCCCTCATACTTGCCACGGCGACTAGCGTTGTCGCGTCGAACGACCGCCCTGGTCAGTTCGTAGCGTGTGTATCTTCGTCTGCGGCGCATACGTAAAGGTGGAAGGTTGCGCGCGACTGGATACCGACGATGGAGATATCGCACGTTGCCGGCCAATAGTCGCGTTCGGCTGAGCAGTTGGCCCCCGCATCGTCGGAGGAGTGGATTGTGACGTCTGAGAGCGCCGCACGCTGGCGGCATTCGTTGGCTCTCCCTGCCGAGTGGATAGAGCGCCACTCTCAGCCGGCGCTGAGCGCTGAACCGTCTGCGCCAGAACAGGAATCACCTTCACTGCAGCAACACCAGCCGTAGACGGCGCGGCCGCGCTGGCGCCTGCCGCCGAGACGACCGGCACGACCTTCGCAGTGTACTCCACTACCACCACAGGCGGCGTTGGAGTTACTGGCGAGGATGGAAGCGCTGCTGACGCGGGCGCGGCGATAGGCCGCGTCTCTTCCACAGCCACAGGTTCAATGCGCGGCGCACGACGGGCCATCCAGCGGCGCATAGTGTTGACGAAGAGCTTCGGCTGATCGAGATAGACTGTCTCACCCGCGTTAGGCACCACCTCTAGATCAGCATGCCGATTCAACGCCACCAGCCGCTCCATCTTGACC
>DASVZC010000123.1:0-30263 GCA_036391835.1 Ktedonobacterales bacterium
TGCCACGCATGCCCAGATGCGGTCAAGGGCGGATGTGTCGGGTATCGTTGTCTCACTTACCAGCGTCAATCGGCCTGCGACGTCTGATGATGTCGCTTCATCTTGTGCATGTTATGCGTGATATGCGCTCCCGCAGTGAGCGGACTGCGCCAGCCCTGCGGCGCGTGCTGCATGGCATATGCCGTAATCTCATCGGCCAATTGGTCGGATGGACTGTCGAGTAACGCCCGTATGAGAGTCACCGAAGAGGACACCAGTGGTCTTAAAGCAACTAGCGCAAGCAGACGTTTCCACGGCGCCTGGCGTTGGCGAACCGCCCCAACATCTGAGATGATGATACACAGGTAGTGGTATGTGACACTGCGCGTTCGCTTGTCGTCAAGTTGGAACACTGCCAGAATCTCGTCCCAGCGCAATAGACCTCTGCCAGTTACAGTCAAAGAGGCGTTATCGAGAATACCGTCGGGACCGATCACCAGCGATGGAGTTCGCATGATGAGCCTGATGACACAGAGCGTTGAGACCAATCCGAGAATCCCGGCTACAAGCCCGCTTCCCACCGAGAACAATAGCGGCGCGCCGAAAGATGTCATCTGACGGGAACTCGCGGCGGATATCAGGGTGACGGCAACCGCGAGTGCCGTCAAGAAAATAACAAGTGCTGTCAGGCCCAGAAGACGCATCCGGTCGGGATATACCATAATGCGTATTCCGTCATCGTAGAAGGTTGCATGCTGCGGCAATGATTCACCGACTTCCCGCGTGATGGAGGCGACGTAACAGCTCTATCGCCACGAAAACACATACGGCCGCCATCCCAACAATGACAGCGAATGACACTACTACAACACATTGAGCAGCCGCGCTCTGCCGTGAGGTTATCTATTCAGCGACCGGAACCGCCGCAAACAACACCCCAATCGCCAGAATCCACCCCAGGACGGTCAACCGCCATGGCTGGCGCTTGCGTTTGCTCCGCATCCCATCTCCATGCTATCCAACGCACACTGAAGCAAGCGTACTACAGCATAGCGGCATCTGGCGTACACGCAGTAGATCTCGCTTTCTCATTCGGCTCCAAAGCGCTCCTCACATCACCGTCCGAACCACCACAGCAAGTATACTATGAGCTTCATCTCATCTCGCGCCGCATGTGGCCCCGCTGTTACGGCGCGCCGTATGCTTCTGCGCAGATGGCTCGGAGTGCAGGAAGGATCATCTGTTGACTACGCACGATAATGAAAACCAGGGTGCGCCAACCCTCGGTGGATTGACCGGGCGCGTGGCGCTAATCACTGGCGGGAGTGGGGGCATCGGTCGCGCACTGGCGCTGCGGCTGGCGGCGGAGGGCATGGCCGTCGCGGTCAGCTATGGCTCGCATGCGCGCCCCGCCGAGGAAGTGGTGGCTGAGATTACCGCCCACGGTGGAAAAGCGATCGCGCTGGGGGCGGATCTGCGCCAAGCCGAGACGCCCGCGACACTTATCGCTGCCGTGGAGCAGCGGCTGGGACCAGTCGACGCGCTCATCAGCAACGCTGGACTGGGCAAAATGCAATCGCTGGAGGAAGTGACCAGTGACGACTTCGATGCGATGCTCGCCGTGAATCTGCGCGCGCCATTCCTACTGGCTCAGCGGGTCGCGCCAGGCATGCGCGAGCGGCGCTTTGGGCGCATCCTCTTCATGTCGTCGGTCGCTGCGTTCACAGGTGGTATCGTAGGGCCACATTACGCCGCGTCGAAGGCGGGGCTGCACGGCTTGACACACTTTCTCGCCAGCCGCCTCGCCCCGTTTGGCGTGACGGTGAACGCGCTCGCCCCAGCGTTGATCACCGAAACGGGAATGCTCCCTGGCGATCCGGAACAGTTGCGCCAACAGGTTCCCTTCGGGCGGCTGGGACGGCCCGAAGAGGTCGCCGATTTGGCGATGGCCGTGCTACGCAATCCCTACCTTACCAATCAAGTCATCTCGATCGATGGCGGCATCTACGCCAGGTAGTGAATGAGCGCCTGAGCACGCCATCATGACAATTCACAGGCTCAGCATGAGTGGACGATTGAAGGAGACCCAATGGACGACGCGATCAAGAAGGAGGCGCTGCGCCTCTTCACCTATGGACTCTACGCTATCAGCGTCGAGGCTGACGGACGCCGCAACGCCTTCACCGCGAACTGGGTGTCGCAGGTGTCGTTCGATCCGCCGCTGCTGGCGCTCTCCATCGAGAACGCCTCAGCGTCGATCAGCCTGATTCGCGCGGCGCGGCGCTTCGTGGTCAACGTCTTCGGCGCGGAACAGCGCGAGCTAGCGGGCCGCCTCGGCAAAACGCTCAGCCGCAGCCCCGACAAGCTCGAAGGCATCCCGCTTGGCCAAACCACCAGCGGCCAGCCGTATCTGAGCGATACCCTTGGCTGGGTAGAGGTCGAAGTGGAGAGCGAGACGCCAGCGGGGGATTCCACGCTGCTTCTCGGTCGCGTGGTCGACGCCGGAATGTTGCGCCGCAGCGAGCCGCTGACGATGCTAGCGGCTGGCTTCAAGCACGCCGGCTAGCGAGGTCACGTCCGCACAAACACAACGCGGCGGCCATGCCCAACGTGAAGGGCGCGGCCGCCGCTAATCGTGCCTGGGCGTCATGCGAGATAGGGACGCCCGTTCGCGCGCTCTACTGCTCCGAAGCAGCGGATTCGTCAGCTGTCTCCTCGTGCAGGGCCGATCCATCGACAGCAGCGGTCGCTTCGTCGGTCACGACCTCGAGCTCAGGATCAGTAAAGTCCTCAGCGTCGAGCTCGTCGTCATCGTGCGCTGCGTCGGCAGCGACGGCTGGCCCGTGGCTGTTCTTGCGGGTGCGAGGCGCGGGAGTAGCCTTCTTCTGCGGCTCCCAGTTTGGCGCCTTCGACAAGATCATGGACATCATACGACCTTCCATGATCGGCGTGCGCTCGACCACGGCGATGCTCTTCACATCGGCCATCATCTGCTCAAGCAGGCGGCGGCCCAGATCAGGGTGCGCCATCTCACGACCGCGGAAACGCACCACCACCTTCACCTTGTCGCCTTCGCTAAGGAACTCCTCGACCTTGCGTACTTTTACCGCGATGTCGTGGTCATCCGTCTTAGGGCTCAGACGGATCTCCTTAAGCTCGGAGGTCTTTTGCCGCTTGCGCGCTTCGTTTTCCTTCTTGGCCTGCTCGTACTTGAACCGTCCATAGTCCATCAAGCGGCAGACCGGCGGGGTCGCCATTGGCGACACTTCGACCAGGTCAACATTCCGCTCACGCGCCAGGGACAACGCCTGCGACGACGACATTACTCCGACGACCTGTCCGTCCTCATCAATCACCCGGACTTCGCGCGCGCGCACGCGCTCATTCACGCGCAACTCGCGCTGCCTGGGGTCGCCCCGAAAATCTCTGTTGATAGGTGCACCTCCAAGTGACCTGAAATTCCGCCTGACGCATTGGGCTTGCTACGCAGTTTGCATGCCCGCACGCGTGCCAGGCGCTGTAAGAGCTCATACTGCTTGGAGTGTAACACACTCCAACGCGCGTCTACAAGATGAAACGCGCGTCAATAAACAACACAAAGAAGGCTGAGGAGAGCGCTCCCAGCCCAGCTTTGTATAGCAGCCCCTCGCGTGGGGCTTCCGCCTCGGCGACACATCAGCATCGCGCGATATGGCGGCCTGCGTGCGACCTAGCGGGTCTTTTCGACCTTCATCATGGTGCGCAGGCAACGTGTGCAGATGTTGACGTGACGCGGCGTGCCATCGATCACCAGGCGTCGGCGCTGGACATTCACCAGGAACCGACGATTGGTCTTGCGATTCGAATGGCTGACGCTGTGGCCGTACTGCGCAGAGCGCCGGCACACATCACAACGAGAGGACATGACTTTCTCCCTTGCAGCCCATTGGGTGTCGGAATAGAGATAATTCAAACGCTCGCGCGCAATGGCCTCTGACGAGGCGCTGAGGTGATGACGAGCGCCGTGTAAAGCACGCAGGCAGTGCAAACCGCCACTTCACCGCTGAGCGCGGGATGTAGCGTAAAGTTGCGCCATCCAGGTAAACGCGCCTGAAAAGTATATCATGCCCTTGCGAAGACACGCAAGCGCGTGTATGCTGCGCATGCTAGATGTCATGCCGCGTGGGCGTCTCTGGCGTGGCATGAACGCGACTCCCGGCGCGCGCATCCTCCGGCCAAGTGGTCCCGCTTGCTGGCGCGGCTGCATGCCAGCGGATACCATTACGCAGGCAGAGGAGATGATGCGACTACCATGACGACAGTCAAACGTGGCGCGACAGCGACCAGTCCTGCAGGCGCTCGGCGCCAGACATTGCCTGAGACTCCCCAATCCACGCCTCGGCTCGGTAAGGTGGAGGTCTCGGCGCATGCCATCGCGACCATCGCCGCGCAGGCCACAACTGAATGTTATGGTGTGGTCGGCATGGCTCCGCGTCGCTCGCGCTTCGGAGCTATCCAGCGTCTGTCCCCAGACGAGTATGCGCGCGGCGTGGATGTTCGCTTCGTCGCCGACCACGTGGAGATCGATCTCTGGGTCATCCTCGAACATCGCCTGCGCGTGGTCGAGGTCGCACATAACATCATGGTCATCGTCAAGTATGCGGTCGAGCAGGCGCTAGGGCTGCATGTTGTGCAGGTCAACGTCAACGTGCAGGCGCTGCGCGTGCGCGAGTAAACGTACGACACACGGCGATCAGGCGCATATCGGCGCTAGCCACGACCCACGTTGAGGTCGCGGCTATTTCCCGCACCTACCCAATCCATTCGTTCATCTTAGTGGGCGAATGACTGGTATTCTTGAAATACTGCAGCAGTTCACATGGTTGTGAATGGAGGGCGAGCGGGGTTTATCCCCCCTGCGAGAACTATGGCACGAAAGAGTTTCTTTTCGCGCTTCACGCGCACGCGCCCTCAGAGTGTCAGCGCTCTGGATGGCCAGGAACTGAAGAAGTCCTTCCTGGCTGGCTATGCCTGGTTGGAGCGCCACAAAGAGGCGATCAATGCGTTGAATGTCTATCCCGTGCCAGACGGTGACACGGGCAAGAACATGACGCTGACGATGGCCGCCGCCGTCAAGGCTGTCGCTGAGACGAACGACGTCGCAGCCAACGCCATCGCCCGTGACTTCGCGCGTGGCGCGCTGATGGGCGCGCGCGGAAACTCCGGCTCGATCCTCTCGCAGATTCTGAGCGGCTTCAGCGCCAGCATCGCCGACAAAACGGAGATCAACGCCAACGATTTCGCACAGGCCCTCCGCAGTGGCGCAAAAGCGGCGTATCTCTGCGTCGAAACGCCTGTCGAAGGCACCATCCTCACCGTCTCGCGCGAGTCAGCGGATGCGGCGATCGAAAGCGCGGCGCGTGGCTCAAGCCTCCTCAAGATGCTCGAAGACACTGTGACTGCGGGCAAAGCATCCGTCGAGCGTACGCCGACACTGCTCGCCAAATTGGCCGACGCTGGCGTCGTAGACGCAGGTGGCCAGGGCTACATCACTATTCTCGAAGGCATACTCCGCCACCTGCAGGGCGCTCCCGTCGAGCACACCCCACGCATCGAGCGTGAAGCCGCCTCCGAGACCCACAAGGGCATCGTCGAGATCGAAGAGGAGTTCGGCTACGAGGTCGTCTTCCTCCTGCGCGGCGAGAATCTCGATGTCCACGGCATACGTCGCACCATCAATGACATGGGCGGTGTCTCCACCGTCGTCGCGGGCGATAGCCAGATGCTAAAGGTGCACACCCACACGCCAACCCCCGGCAAGATCCTCGATTACGGCGTCAGCCTCGGCAGCCTGCTCGATATCAACGTCGAAAACCTGCAAGAGCAGAGTCTGCAATACGCCGAAGAGAGCGCGCGCGAACGTGGCCTGACCACGATGGACATGCACAGCCATCTGCCGCCTAAGGCTCCAGCCACTCCGCAAATGCCTCCCACGCCAGCGGAGCCCGTGGAGGAGCGCGAAGTAGGTGTTGTCGCCGTCGTCGCAGGTGACGGATGGGCGCAGATCTACAGTTCCTATCGGCTCGGGGGCGTGGTGCCTGGCGGTCAGACGATGAACCCCAGCACTGAGGACCTCTTGAAGGCTGTCGAGGCTTGCCCCAGCGACAAGGTCATCCTCCTGCCAAACAACGGCAACATCATCATGAGTGCGCGGCAAGTGGCGCAACTGACGAAGAAACAGGTCCACATCACGCCGACCACATCCATGCCGCAGGGCATCGCCGCGCTGCTCGCCTTCAATCACCAGGCTGACTTCGCCACGAACTCCGCCGCGATGGACAAAGCCATCGGTGAGATAGCCACTGGCGAGATCACCCAGGCCGTGCGCGACGCCCAGATGGATGGCGTGGCCGTGAACGCGGGCGACATCATCGGGCTGGCGAACGGCAAACTGGCGACCTCGGGACGCGATCTCTCGCGGGTCTTGCACGACCTGCTGGCGCGCATGGGCGCGAGCGACCGCGAGATCATCACGCTGTTCACCGGCCAGGAGGTCTCAACCGCCGACGGCGAGGCGATGGCCGAGCGCGTGCGCGAATGGTTCCCCAACCAGGAAACCGAAGTGCAGTCAGGCGGCCAGCCCTTCTATTCCTACGTGGTGTCGGTCGAGTAGCCACGTAACCGGCGCATTGGAGCGCCAACGTTGTGAGAGGACAAAGAGACGTGCCAGTACGTGTGGTAGTAGATAGCACCTCAGATATTCCACGCGAGCGAGCGCAGCAGCTTGGCATCGAGGTGGCGCCGCTGCTCGTGCTGTTCGGCGACGACGAATACCGCGACGGCATCGACCTGACCGGAGAAGAATTCTATCAAAAGCTCTCCAGTTCTCCTGTCTCGCCGACCACGTCCGCGCCATCCGTCGGTTCGTTCCAGGAAGCCTATCGCAAGGTCATCAGCGAAGGGGCCGACGCAATCCTGGAGATCAGTCTCGCCGCGAAGCTGAGCGCAACCTATGGCAACGCGGTGACTGCGGCGAAGACCGTCTCCGCTGAAACGGGTGTGCCGATCGAAGTGATCGACTCCGGCACCGTCAGCGGTGGCGTCGGCATGCCCGCTGAGATCGTCGCCTACGAGGCGCGACAGGGCGCGACTCTCGAACAACTCAAGGCGCACGCGCAGGACATGCTTTCACGCGTGCGCCTCTACGCCGCGCTAGACACGCTGGAATATCTCAAGCGTGGCGGCCGCATCGGCAATGCGCGGGCGCTGCTCGGCTCGCTGCTCAACGTCAAGCCGCTCGTCGAGGTGCGCGAGGGTCAAGTGCTGCCCGTCGAGAATGTCCGCACACGCTCGAAGGCGCAGGAGCGCGTCGGCCAGATCGCATCGACGACTGGCGAACTCGAAGCCGTCGCGGTTGTGCGCAGCAACGACGCCGTAGGCGAACAATTCGACCGCATCGTGCGCGGCTTCTGGGATGGTCCCATCTACAAATATGTGCTGGGGCCAGTCGTTGGAACACATGCGGGCCCCGGCGCGGGTGGTATCATCGTCATCACCAAGAACAAAGCGTAGGGGCGTCAAGAGGTAGATCAGCCGGCGTCAACGTGCGGGAGGCGACGCATGACGGACTATTTCACACGCGAACAGGCCGAGGCGTTGCTTCCACGTCTCGGCGCCTCGCTGCGTGAGATTCAGTCGTTGCGCGCTGAGTTGACCGACGCTGAACGCGAGCTACAGGAAGCCCACGAACGCGTGGCCAGCAATGGACATTCCCCAATGGCCGAACTGGCCACCCTCCCCGCGCATATGGCTGACCTCACCCGCCGCATCGCCGATCAAGCGCGTGAAGTAGCCGAGAGTGGCGCTATCATCAAAGACCTCGACATGGGCCTGCTCGACTTCCCCAGCCTGCGCGATGGCCGCGTCGTCTACCTCTGCTGGCGGCTCGGTGAGGACGGCATTCACTGGTGGCACGAAACCGACACCGGCATCAGCGGTCGCCAACCCCTCGATCAGCCGCCGCAGCAAGAGGGCGAGTAGCCCTGCCTAGAGGGTGACGCGACCGTTGCCCGCGGGCATCGTAAAGCGCAGGAATCCACCATTCGCCAGGCGTGTGCAGACCACCGCGATGGTGTAATAGACCACCAGCACGCCCAGATTCTCCACTGCGCTCAACGCAAATGCGCCAAACGACAGCGAGGCGTGTGCGCCAGTAAGCCCTAGCCGTACCATGTCAGGCGCAGTGTTCAGTCCGCCCCAGGGCTCGAGCGTCTCGCCAACGAACAGCGCAATCAACACACTGAGGATAGCAGCGCCGAGGGCCATGCTCGGGCCCAGACGCCAGAAGCGGCGGCTCATCTTCTCACGCTTGGTAGAGACGACTCGCATCGCCGCCCACACCGGAGGCAAGATGAACAGCGCGGTTCGCGCGATCAACTCAACGGGGAATATCGGGGCGGGCCAGAAACTGATCGGCACGAGCGCCAGGCCCTGGGCCGCGAGGTAGATAAATAGCCCTTCGATGATCGCGCGGCGCATCGTCGTCTTGCGAAACATGCTGTGCCTTTCAGCCTACGTGTCACTATGCGTATCGTCTCGGCCACTCCACCCATATAACAGCGGCGCAGGGGCATACGACGAGATTATAGCGTGGCGCGGACTGGCTGTCGCGTGAGTAGTCCTATCTAACGCAGCCAGTCTTCGTCGTCGCCCTGGCGCACAGGTCGGGAGTCCCACGGGCGGAAGTTTTCCGCTGGAACCTCGCCTGTATGCGACTCTTGCCAGGCGGCGGGCGGGCGAATCAGCGCCGGCGCATTGTCGAGCCGGGCGACTTGCGGAATCGCGTTCGGCGGGACTGGCTGCGTCGGCAGGTTCGCCGCGACACGGCTGGCGGGAGGTGGCTGGATGTGCTGCTGGATTTGCGGTGGCTGTTGTGGCTGGGGTTGTGACTGAGGTTGCGGAGGCTGCGGCGGCGTCACACCCATCATCGCCAGGAACTGCGCTCCATACGCATGTGGATTGCTGACAAACTGCACGAAAGCCGCCGCGCGGTTCGTAATCGCCTGCCACGCGCCGCGATCGACAAGCGTCGGTGGAGCAAGCAATGCGCCGAGCGCGATGGAACGCACCGGCAGCGTGAAATATTCGACCAGATGCTCAACCGCGAATCCGCCAGACACCTGCACGCTGATATGCGTCAACTGGCGCAGCAGCGATCGCACGTAGGCGGGGCCACCAATCGCCTCGACCGGGAAGAGCTTGACCATCTCAGCTCCGGCGCGTTGCGCGGCGATGATCTCCGTCGGTGTCAGCGCGCCCAGCACGCAGGCGGCGCCCCGCTCCTGACAGACCTGCGCAATCTCGGGGCTGAAGATGGGCGAAGCGACGAAGCGCGCCCCGCTCGATAGCGCATCGGTCGCTTGCCGGGCCTCCAGCGCCGCGCCCACACCAACGATAATGTCGCTCCGGGTGGCGAAGTGCGTCAGAATCTCCGTTGCGCCCGGAATTGTCAGCGCGACCTCGAAGACAGTGATGCCGCCCGCGGACAAGGCATCTATAACACTCAGCGCCTGGGTCGCCGTGTCGGTGCGTATCTCCGCGACCAACCGGCGCCGCGCGATGATGGATATCAACTCGCGAGGAATCATGCGATTGCCTTCTCTCCACGCCACGTCACGGCGTGGCCATCAGCGTTAGCACGCCACCATCGTATCATGCGGGCCAACACAAAACGTCACTGTGGCGCAAAACACTTATCACATCGCCACACGTCTGGTAGAGTGATGGCGCCATCAACAGCAGTGGGGCGTTGATGATCGCTCGCCAGTCCGGGGGAGAAAGCCATGCGTATTCCACAGTGGATCACAGCGAGGAGCCTGCTCTGCCTGGCGCTTGTGCTTGCGCTGACTGGATGCGCCACCAGCCAGACGCCACCTAAGCCCACGGCCACGGCTATTGCGCGGCCACCAACGATCACGACACCCAAAGCAACGGGCGACACCTTCGTCTGCGCGAATCCGCCAGGCTCGCAACGATTCTATGCATATGTGCTGGGCAGTTACCTGCACGGCGCGCAGAAGACATATCTAGTGCACGGCTGCGATGCGCCATTGGAGATTTCCCATGCGGATGACCGCAACTACACCCCTCTGGCATTCTCCACAGACGCTTCATGGTTGCTTATCTCAGATGACCCCATTGACCAGAACAACACCAACCTGACGAGTTGCCTGAAGATGGTCTCCACGTCGTCGCGCCAAGTGATACCAACGTCGTTCTGCAATCCTAACCCCGTAGGCGGCCCTACCTGGGAGCAGTGGTATGCGCCTATCGCCTGGGCGGGACCAAACAGCTTCTACCTTTCGACCGTCTCCGCTAAGAATAACTCGGTCCAGGTGAGCCGCGTCAGTGTGCCATCGCTGGCGCGGACACAGATCACCACGCTTACCTGGGTGGCAGAAATGGCGAATCAAACTACGCTGTCGGGCATTGCGCTACGACAGAACGCGCTCTTCTACGGCGGCTACATGTCTAGCAGTGAGGGAGGCGCGTACCTGCATCGCTACGACCTGGCGACAGGCGCAGACACACGATTCGTGCGATTAGGCCTGGCGGGCACTGGTGGCTGTCAGGTGGCGGACGTACCGTGTTCATGGACGGGACCGTGGGACATCAGCCCAGACGCGACCAAACTCACCTATCACAATCCCGGGCCAACACATGACATCACCGACACCTATGTCGAGCCGGGGCAACCACTGTACCTCTCCGCGCCAGACGGAAGCGGCGCGCAGAAACTATTTCCCGCTGAGCCGACTGAGTCCGGCTTCAACGCAGGCTGGTTCTCGCCAGATGGGCGCTATATCGCGGCGGGCTATAACGGCGTTATGGTCTTCGAGCGTCTGACCGACGGCGCGCTGACCACCGCACCCAGTGCGCTCCAATGGAGCGGCTGGACGCCGCAATCTGGCGTAGTGGTGATGTACGACACCACGGCCGGCGACACGACGTTGATCCACCTTGATCTCTATAATTACCTGACTGGCGCGCGAACGCCGCTGCAAACCGGAACGCACAACTATGTGTGGGCGTGAGCGCCCCAACGTGAAGCGTTCAACGCCATCGAACACAAAATGGTTGACGGCTCCGCGCCACATGCGGTACACTGACGAGCGTCCCACGCCGATGTAGCTCAGGGGCAGAGCAACGGTTTCGTAAACCGTAGGTCGTGAGTTCAAATCTCACCATCGGCTCCATTGGAAGTCTGGAAATACAGGGGCATTACGGTTGCTTGCCGTCATGCCCCTTTCGCGTATTGTGGCGCTTTGATGCCAATGTTGACGGCGCTGTTCTGGAGAGGGAATCATAGGGTTCCCATGTCAGGCAATGGACGCATTTCGTATGCGTTAACTACTACGTCAACTACTACGCCAACCCGCTCGAGTGCACCCAGATATGACTGATCAGACGCACTCAGAACAGCAGGAAGTTTCCGCATTCTTGGTTGGGTTCGGTGGCGTGTGAGCAAGCTGCTTGAGTTTTGTGATTTGCCGAGCCATGCCAAGCGGGAGTATACTGCGCGCCTATGTTCGCGATGCATGCTGTGGGCGTCGGGCGTCACGCTGCCGGGCGACGAGAGCGGAGGACGAGCGTGCAGGTTGGGGCTGAAACGGGTGCGCGAGAGAATCGGGAGAATGACGCCAGAGACACGCGCAACATGCGTTGGAACTTCGCTTTTTTCGGCGGCGACATCGCCTTATTCAGCTTGGGGCTCAGCATCTCCTCGAGTTACACGATCCTGCCGCTCTTCGTCGCCCACCTCACGCGGAGCAACGTGGCGGTCGCGCTGATTCCGGCAATCCGCGCGCTCGGCCTCTATGGCCCCCAACTCCTGGTTGCGCCGCTGGTCGAGCGGCTGCGTCGCGCACTGCCGTTCATCCTGCTGGTGACGATCCTGGAGCGCGTGCCCTATCTCGTGCTGGCGTTTGTCGCCATCGCGCTGGCGGGAGGGAACGCTGGGGCGCTGCTTGTCCTCTTCTTCGCGATGATCTTTTTGGCCTTGTTCGCCGGTGGCATTACGTATCCGGCCTGGATCGACATGATCGCGCGGTCGATCCCGCGGACGTGGCTCGGGCGATTCATGGGATTCTGGTGGGGCGCGGGGAACGTCATGGGCATCGGCGGAGCCGCCATCGCTACTGTACTGCTGGCAGGCGTCGCCTGGCCGCTGAACTTTGCCCTCTGCTTCGTGATGACATTCGTCGCGATGGTGATCTCGTTCGTGCTGCTCGCACTTGGGCGAGAGCCGACGCGCGTGAGGCATGCCCCACCGACGACACGTCTCTCCCTGTCCGCGCAGGCGCACGAGATCGTGGCGCTGGTGCGTCAGGACGGAGCTCTGCGACGTCTGCTAATCGCCAACGGGCTCGTCGGGATGTCGACGATGGCCGGCGCGCTGTATGCGGTCTCGGCGGCGCGCCTGGGTGGCCTCAGCGATCCGGAGGTCGGGGCCGAGAGCACGGTGCTGTTCGTCGCGATGACCGTGGGGAGCTTCGCGTGGGGCGCGATTGGTGACCGCTTTGGGCATCGCGCGACGCTGCTCTGGGGAACGGCATGCGCAGGGATAGCAGCACTGGTCGCGCTGGTGGCCCATGGCTTCCTGGCGTACGGCGTGGTGTTCTTGACGCTTGGGCTCAGCCTCTCGGGCGTGCTGCTGGCGGGCTTCACGCTGATCACAGAGTTCGGGCCGGAAGAGCGGCGGCCAACCTATGTGGCGCTGGCATCGGTGGCGTATGCGCCCTTCGTGATCGGCGCGCCGATCCTGGGGGGCTTCATGGCCAATGCGTGGGGCTATCCGCCGGTGTTCGTGCTCACGGCGCTGTTCGCTGCGGCAGCGGCGCTGATGCTGCGCGTCTGGGTGCCCGATCCACGGATGAAGACCATCACCAGCTCAGCACGCGCCTAAGCAGGCTCCCATGCTAGCTCCGCGCCCACCAGGCAAGGAGGAGGCTAATGCCTCAGTGGCCGCACGCTATGCGCCTGCAGTGAAAGCGGCGCAGACAAGAAACGCGCGCCAGCGAGGAGCCGAGCATCGCGACTGCTAGCGTCCGGTGAAACACCACGCCCATGTGCGTCGTACGACAGGCCATCTCATAAGAAGATGCTCGAAATGCTCCTGAGCGAGCTAGAGCCGCCAACAGATACCCTGTCGGAACGATGGCCTCAAACACGCTCTTAACGTCTTCGAAATCTTCGAGCGGGCGTGCAGGAGACGCCAGCAGCGCCTGCTACTCCCGATTGGCCAGTCGCGTTGACGGCTCGTCCGCGGTGTGCGAGGGTACAGCAAACCCGGGATTGAAGCGCGCTAGCCCAGCGTGCGGCGTACATCGGAACGTCAATTGCTATGACTCCGCTTTCGCCATTCCAAGCGATTCCCAGCGGAGGTAGCGCAATCGTGCTCGTACAGGTCAGCCAATCACCAGAGTCGTTCACTCATCATGAGAGCCGTGAAAGTCTTCTAAAACCACTCACACGCCGTGAACTACTGAGCATTAACATCCTTTGGTTCGCGCTTAATTTCGTATTTGCCGCACTTCTGCCGATTGTCATTCCCGCGCAGATCCTGCTGTATATCTCACCCGGCGCGACCGGCAACGGGCAACAGGCGCTCTTCCTCGGCGCACTGGCGGCGCTCGGAGCGGTGACGGCGGTCATCGTGCAGCCAGTGGTAGGCGCGCTCTCCGACCGCACCTCAACGCGTCTCGGGAAACGGCGTCCCTATATCCTCGGCGGCGCGATCATCATGCTGGCGGGGCTGGGGCTGCTGGCATTCACGCATCAACTCGCCTTCTTTGTCCTGGGCATGTTCTTCGTAGTGGTAGCGCATACGACCAGTAGTACGGCATATCAGGGTCTCGTGCCTGATCGTGTGCCCCACACGCAGCGCGGCGCCGCTTCGGGCTACATGGGGCTGATGACGATTCTGGGCACTGTTGGCAGTCTCGCGGTCGCCTCGCTTTTACTTTCGCACGCCGGCGTAACGGGCCGAGCAGTCCACGGTCTCGCGGCAAGCATTACGCGAGGGGCATCGGACTTCTATATCGTAGGAGCCTGCCTGGTCATTCTCGCCGCGGGTGTGACACTTGTCGCCGTGCGCGAGACACCATACCCAACTGTGGCGCGCAACCACGAACACAAGCGCCGGAGTCAGCGCTTCGCCAAGCTCTGGCTCGAACCATGGCGCCACCCCAACTTTACCTGGGTCTTCCTGACGCGCGCCTTTGTCGTATTCGGCCTGGCGCTCTTCACGACCTACATCGCCTATTACTTCGCCCAAGTCGCGCACATCACCAACTTCGTGCAGGCGACCGCGATCAACGCTGTACTTGCGCTTGTCGGGGCCGTCCTCAGCACGCTCGTCATCGGCGTCCTCTCGGATCGCGTGCGACGGCGCGCTCCTGTCGTCGCCATCGCGGGGAGTTTTATGGCGCTGACTGCGCTAGCCTTCGTGGTGGCGCCGGAGCGCATCCCTCTCTGGCCGCTCGGAATCCTTTTCGGCCTGGGTTACGGCGCGTATATGAGCGTAGACCTCGCACTGGCCGTGGACGCCCTACCCTCACACCACGACGCGGGCAAGGATCTCGGGCTGTGGAGTATGGCCTCGACACTGCCAGGCGTACTGGCGCCTGTCATAGGTAGTGTAGTCATCTATCTGACAGGTCTCGCGGGCCAGACCGCGCTTGGCTACCGCGCCATCTTCGGACTGGCCACGATCTTCCTGTTCCTGGGCGCCGTCTTCGTCATGCGCGTCCGCGAGCAGCGGCGCGACCATCCGCAGACGCTAGAATCAGCCACCGACTCTGAATCATGGGCGCTGGAAGCGTCTGAGAACGAGTCAGTATCTCCAGTCATGAGTGACTGATGATCGCCGAGTGGGTGGTGTCCGGCCTCGTTCCGACGCGAAACTCCTGCGTATACTGATGCCAGGAGACGCAGAGGAGAGGAGCGCGTCATCAGTATGCCCAATCCGCCTGAGCATGCCCGCAGGTCGAGCGCCGAGGCGCGGCGTCGTGCGCAGCGGCCCAACGGCGCTCGCGCATCTTCTCCCAATTCGCTCCCACAATCCGCTGGCGCGACTCAATTGGAAGCCCGTAGGCGCGATCGGCCAGTGTTCCGCCCAGTTGGCGCGCCGATTCGCGCCCCAAAGGGCCGCGCAGGCAGAGTCAACGCCGCGCCCGGAGCGGCAGAAGTGGATCGAGGCGCGCGCCGCCCGTTCCAGCGCCTCGCACAAACCACGTTCATCAATCGCGACTTCGCGCTCGTCTGGTGGGGACAAGCTATCTCCAGCATCGGGGACTACGCTTGGGATACAGCGCTCGTCCTCTGGATCGCGACAGTCCTGGCGCGCAACCAGTCATGGGCCCCTCTGGCGATCAGCGGCGTCATCCTCGCCGCAGCGCTGCCTCAGATCACCGTCGGACCAATCGCCGGTGTCTTTGTAGATCGGTGGGACAAGCGCCGCACAATAGTCATCGCGACAGCGCTGCAGGCGATCTTCGCCATCTTGCTCATTCCGCCAGTGGCCAGCCTTCCGCTACCACTTGTCGGCAACGCACGTCTGCCGACGTTCTGGGCGCTGGGCGTTATTTACGCGGATGTCGCTATCCTGACGATCTGTGCGCAATTCGCACTTCCCGCCCAGATTGCGCTGATTACCGACCTCGTGCCCGACGCCAAGGAGGATCAGGCGCAAGAAATGACACAGGCGATCCAGGGGCTAGCTGTCGTCATTGGGCCACCTGTCGCGGCAGCGCTGGTCTTCGGGGCGAGTGTGCGCTGGGCGCTGTTGCTCAATGCGCTGTCATTTGTCGTCGCGTGCGCCGCAGTGATCGCCATCCATGCGCCGCGCTCGACGGTCAGCGTCTTACCGGGCGAGACCGGCCACTTCATGCGCGAGTTCCTCGATGGAGTTGGCTATGTACTCGGCCATACTATCCTGCGGACAATTCTCATCGCCGAGGCGCTCAGCTGGCTGGGCTTCGGCGCACTGCAAACCCTTGGCTTCTTCTTCATCACCGAGAACCTCCACGCGTCCCCTGACCTGTATGGCTACTTCGGCGCGGACTTCGGCGTCGGCGCGATCGCAGGTGGGCTGCTCGTGACAGTCGTGGGCCAACGCGTCGGTCTCGAACGGATACTGTGGATTGCGCTCATCTCGTCTGGAATCTTCGTGATCGTCCTGTCGCACCTGACGAGTTTTCCACTGGCGCTCGTGGCTGCCTTCTTCTTCGGGGTTACTGCAACTGCGATCCTGGTCGCGGCGGGAACGCTGTCGATCGACGCAACCGAGCGCCAGTTCATCGGACGCGTGACGACGGTGCTCGGCCCGGTTGGACGACTCGCCGCATTCATCTCGGTGGTACTGTCAGGCTCACTCGTCAGCACCGTTTTGGCAGACTTTCGCGTGTCCTTTCTCGGCATACATTTCGGACCCGTGAATACCATCTTCACAGGGACGGGGTTGCTCGCTGTCGCCGGTGGCGTCTATGCGCGGCACACCCTCGGCGGCGCGTCCACTCAGAAGCCGAAGAGCCGCGGAATGAACGTGCCTAGCAGGTAGCCTCCGCCAGCGGATAGGCCACCCACAACGACCACTTCCAGAATGCTATACACAAGATTGAGACTGGCCAGCTTACCTTTGATGACGCCAATAATGATCAGGGCCACGACTGTCAGAGCAATCGATAATGGCAGCGCCTTTGGCACGGGGAGGAAGAAGTAGGCGATCAGAGGGAAGATTGAGCCAATGACGTACGAGACACCCATGGTGAGCGCCTCCGGAACCTGGACTGTTCGGGGATCTATCTCCAGGCCCAGTTCCTTCTCCACCATTGTCTTGTGGTAGGCATTGGGATAGTGAGACAGTGTTTCGGCAATTCGAGCGGCATCCTCATGACCGATGCCTTCGTGCTCCAACAATTGCGCCATCTCGTGCAGTTCGTACTCTGGCTGGTCTCGAATTTCGCCGAGTTCTTTGTTGACTTCCGTCTGCTGCACCTGCGCTTCGGAACGTCCTGAGATGAACTCGCCAGCCCCCATCGACAGGGCGCCGGCAAACGCCTCGGCGATACCCGCGACAATGACCGCTTTCGAACTGCTGGTGCCGCCTGCCACTGCGCTCACGACGCCAAGCGGGACAAGAAGTCCGTCGAGTGAGCCGAACACGAGTTGGCGGATTCGCGCCAGACGCTCCATGCGGGTCTTCTCGGCAAAGAGCTGTTCGTCCGGCTGCTGCGACTCGGTTGGCCCGGTGGGAGTCGAACTCGCGCCTGTGGATTCAACATCTGCCATGTGGTCTCACCCTTTTCTTTGAATGCACAGCGTGTTGGGCGCGTATGCTCGCGTGCAGACGCCGCCGCTGGCCAGAGTGGCGGCGCCCCCTGCCATGAACGTAAAGCAAGTATCAGTCCCATTGAGTGACGTGAATCACTCAGAATAGAGGTCTGGCAACGCTTTCGACCACATCTGCCTTGCCAGCGCAAACCCGTCCTCAACGGTAAGGACGACGATATCCGTCCGCCCTTTGATCCACCGCTCAGCCTCGTCATGCGAGCCGAAGAAATGGATGTGGCAGCAGAAAGCTCCCCAGAGCGCATGAACGGAGGCAAGGTCTGATTGAAACGGGTCAATCAGCATATAGGACAACACCGCATTCGGTGGGCTGACTTCCACTACGCGCTCAGGGCTAACCTTTAATAGGATGAGTTCTCCGTTCACAGGCGATGGAGATGTGACAGTGACCGTTTGTTGAAGCATCGCGGGCAAGAAGAGGGTGTCCAGGGCGCACCATGCCGATAACAACGTGCTTCCAACAGACATCTGATGCGGATGATCGCTCAACGACAACGAGAGGCCCATCGCGCCGATGATCTGATTGTCCGCATCTCGTTCCGCCACCTCCCGAAGGAACTGGTGGGCTGCATCTGATGCGATTCCCAATTCGGCGATGCCCTGGTCTACCTGTTGCGGCGTGAGTGGGTATCCGTGAGCCAACTGCCGTATGACCCAGAGGAGAAGCCGTAAGTGATCAAAGCCATACGCAAACGTAAACTCCTGCATCTTCCGCATCGATTCATCCGCACGCGCATCGCTCATCGCTCATTCCCTGTGTTTCTTATTTGAAGTGTGTCATCCACAACATCTCGACCCATACCAACGCACTCGTCGATGGCCGACACTCCGACCCAATATGAGCAACTGGCTGACACTGGGCGCGGCTAGCCCACTGGACGATGTTTTACGTTACCACAGCCAGAGGAGCGCTATTCAACCCGAAAGAGTATGCGTCCGGGAAGTCGACACGACAAGGCGCGCTGTGGCTTAGAAACAGCCAACTCACATAGCAGCGCTTCGGCCACCCGGCGCAACTGGAGCGGCAGAACTATGATGTCGAATCTTTCGCCTTGTGAGAGCAGTTCCGATGGCGCTGCCAATTAACAATGGCGCCAGATAGACAAAGCCAAAGATCACGAGGAATAGCGGCAGGTACTGCAGCATATATCCAAAGCTGTACATAGAGCCGCGTACCCACACGTCTACGACCGTGCCAACGAGACAGCCGACAAAATAAGCCGCAGGGACAATCAACATCGCCCACCATGTCTTCAAGAGCCATGCGCTGACGACAGCGATGAGCAAAGCTGGAACCATTAACACCACCTCATAGAGCGGAAACGGTGTCTGCGCGAACGTCGATGATGCCCAGTTCCCGTATGACGCAGTGGCGACGCCTGCGACGAGCGCCAACAGCGCACCTAGTAACCGCGTTGTTGACCAGATATTCGACTTCATTGCTCGCCTCCCACCTTGGACGTTATCAGAGAGCAGCGAGAAGCAACAACAATTCGCCGCAACATTTAGTCTGTTCCCAGTCGACTTACCGAGGCGTCACAGTCCACACCGTCCATATCACCGGCATGGCACAATCGAGGTGAACGGGCGGCGACATGTATGCTGAAAATGCTGATACCATGCTCTCATCAGCATGCGCTCGGCTAGAGCCGTCTGATTCACCGCAGTTGGCGCCTCATGGCCAACACACCGACCTCACATACATGCGGAGGGAAACGTGATCACAATCGAGAAGCTTAGCCCCGCCGACCGGGAAGCATGGGAAACGCTGTTCCGCGGGTACATGGACTTCTACCATACCGTAGCGCCTCAGGAGATATACGACCGAGCCTGGCGAGAATTTCAGGAGGACACGCGCATGCATGCGCTTGGCGCCCGACTGGATGGCAAACTGGTCGGCATCACTCACTTCCTCGTCCATGCCAATACCACCAAGCCCGACGTCTGCTACCTCCAGGATCTCTTCACAGCACCGGAGACCCGTGGTAAAGGCGTGGCGCGCGCATTGATCGCCGCTGTAGTGGACTGGGCGCAAACGCACGACTGCTCTCGCGTCTACTGGCATACCCACGAGTCCAATACGACGGCGCGTCGCCTCTACGACAAGGTAGCTGACAATCGCGGCTTCATCCGCTACCAGATCGAACTCCCACGCTAGGTAGGCTGGACTCCAGCGCTATGTTGCCACTCCCTCTCCTCGTAGGAGAGGGGTCACGATGTGAGGGTCACGCCGTGCCACTGCCCCACTCGGAATCCGCATAAGAAGCCTGCGGTGGCAATGCGGCAGGTCAGGAAGTACGCGTGTACTACTACTACTGTAGGACTTAGAAACTGTACGAGAAGGGGCTAAGCGAGCAGAAGCCGCCCGAAGATACCCTACCCGAAACGAATGTCTCAAGCAGGTTTCGGAGGTATCTCCGGTATGGCAAGTCCAGTGTATCCGAGTGATCTGACGGATGCCGAGTGGATCTTGTTGTCCAGCCTCTTGCCACCAGCCAAACCGGGTGGCCGACCTCGGTCAGTCAGCATTCGCCGCATCGTCAATGGGCTGTTCTACCTCGTGCGGGCCGGCTGTGCCTGGCGCTACTTGCCGCGCGACTACGGCCCGTGGTCCACGGTCTATCACTATTTTCGGCAGTTTCGTCGTGACGGGACCTGGGAACGGGTCCATGCCCGACTGCGAGAGCTGGCGCGTGAGCGGGTGGGGCGGGATCCGACACCGAGTGCCGCGATCATCGACAGTCAATCGGTGAAGACACATCAAGGTGGGTCACGCGGCTTTGACGGGGGCAAGAAAGTCCTGGGACGCAAGCGGCACATCTTGGTCGATACACTTGGCCTGCTGCTCAAAGTGGTTGTCCACCCCGCCAGCCTGCATGATCGGCTCGGCGCCAAACTGGTCTTGAGTGCGCTCGGAACCGACTTGCCACGCCTCCAACACATCTGGGCAGATCAAGGCTATGCCGGTGCGCTGCGCCAGTGGACACGAGAGCACCTGGACATCGAGCTGGAGGTGGTCTACCCGTGGTGGCGCAACCTGAAGCGGTACTTCCCCGATCTCCTGGACGACATGGGGTTCCAACCCGGCTTTCATGTCTTGCCCCGCCGCTGGGTGGTCGAGCGCACCTTCGCGTGGCTCGGGCGCTCCCGACGGCTGAGCCGTGACTACGAGCGGCTTCCGACGAGTAGCGAGGCGCTCATCTACGTCACCAGCATGCGCTTGCTGCTCCACCGATTGGCTTGAAACGGGATGGGAAGCCTTCTCGTACAGTTTCTAGTCGGCTCGCATCTGTAGCGTAGTTACAGCCTTCGATGGTGGCCGGTTACCATCCACGCTAACATGCGGACCTGATGGTTGCATCGTTTACCTCGCTATGTCCGTTACCGTCTGTCACAATCAACCTATCTATGGAATATGAATTGTCTGGCGCGAGGTAGCCAGTCTGAAACGTTATACTGGCTGTATCTGAGGGTATCGAGATCGAAGTAACGCCTGGCGGAAACGTGGCGGTCTGATCGGGCGTTACAGATGCGTCAGCGCGTTGCCAATGATAGGTGACCGTGTGTGGGCCCGGATCTGACGTCAATGTGGCCGTGAGGGCGCCGGTAACCGTGAAGGATTGTGAACCACCTGTTGTGCAGTCATAGCGTGCCGGACTTGCCGACACCTGCGGAAAACCCGGTGTGAAGGGGCAGTTCGTCGTGAAATCTATTCGTTGGGAGAGTGGATTGGGTCTGAGTACGTCGAGCTCGAGCCATTGTGGCGCGCCAGTCGCCTGGGTATATGGGATGGTCCAATTGGATGCTGTGGTCAGCATGTTCGAGGTTGCGGGACTGCCCCACGTTGGTTCGACGGGGTGGGACGCTGAGCCGTCGCTCGTGCCATCACTGCGGAGCACATAGTAATCAATCGATGTCCCTGTCTGCGGGAGAGCAGACAGGGTAAACGTAAAGTTCAGCGAATAGATAATGTGTGGGCCACAGCCGCCGGTGAAACTTGCTCCTGAGGTGTTTGAGGAGGCTGTCATGCCAGTACCGCCATCGGCGCCTGCGGAGATAGTCATGCTGGAAATGGATTCGACGGTAAAATTGTCAGGTGTTCTTCCTGACGCTACGTTCGACGCTACGTTCGACGCGTGGGTAGCGGTTGGCGCACCTGTCGCCGTCGCCGCCGCAGTGGCAGTCGCCGGAGTTGTGGGCGTGAATGTGGCGCTCGAGTCCGCCGTTAACGTGTTCCCGTGACGTGAGCCTGAGGCCAAAGGGGCAAAATGGAGCAGCACATAACTCATCAGCGAAACGATGAGCGCCGCCATTACCAAGGCTCCAATGCTCCCGCCGCGTTGCGGTTGTCGTCGCTGTTCAGTCGCCGCCCCGCTGCCTTCTGGCGTGACGAGAAGCGTCTCTGTGAGTGTGGCGTGCGCTTCCGCATCAGATGTGAGACGTGATGCGACCACATCGCCTGATGATGAATCATCTTGAGCGAGGCTCTCTCGTTTGAGTTCAGAATACTCTTCTGATCCTGGCGTCTCAGACATTGGACCCTTCCTTCGCAGATAATGCGCCAGGCGCCGTTTGACGCTCCATGTCACAATTGATTGCATGCGGTACATGCAGCATGGCTTCCACGTCGAGGCCTGGGTTCCACAACTCAATCACGAATCGCATGCTCACTTGCGCGACTTTTCTGGCGCACATCCAGCGGCGTCCGCTTGATTCGCATTGTCTCAAAAGATGTTAGAAATGTCATCCCCTGCGTCTCAAAACACTCGCGCGCCAGATGCATCCACAGGTGGGTTTCGCGCTCCTCCCCTGCCAGGCCCTTCATCTATCCGCAGACCCGCGCAACAACCAACTGGTCTGCGCCAAGTGCGAGGTAGATCCAATTTTTTTGGTGGCAAGACAACCATGAAATGAGTCGCTCGTTTCTGCGTGAGGCGCCTGCAGCAATCGAGCGCAAAGCCAGAATCAGCCTGCGTTTAGGCCACCTAGGTTCGCTCGCTAACAGCTCCGAGCGCCCATGAAGTCAATTCTTCGACAATCAAGCGCTGGGGGTTGACAAGACATTCCAATCCTGTATACTTGCCTTTGTTTTACCGAGCGAGCGTACATCAATTTCGACGATTCTTGGGGATGTGTTCCGCCAGAGAGGGCGGACAACCGGTTCACCAATGCTGGTGAGAAAACCCTTCGGTTTCCGCGACAACTCATGTCTGCGCCGGCTGTTCACTGGGGAATGATCTTCAACGCCCCACTTATTATTACAGTCCACGCATACAGAGAACTCGCTCCCAACCCACGCCAGGCATCCAGCGACCCATCTGACGAGGCGCTGGAAATATACATACCTGGATTGTCGCCAGCAGTGTCGCTGGCGTCGTCACCAACAGTGGGAGGATTGTTCCACAATGCAACGGCGTCGTCTCTCAATGACCGTTTCGGTCGGAGTGACGGCTGCGCTCGTGGCCACCACAGCTCTTATGACTGTGATGAGCCTTGCGCCACATACGGCGAGCGCCGCTGTCAAACACGGGCCCATCGTCACGCATGATTCGCATCATGACGTCTCTATTCCTCTGCGTGACATCGCTGGCACGCCTTCGCCTGCCACGGCTCCGCACCAGGCAGATGTGCCGATTCGGATGCCCGCGCTGCGCCATGGAGCGCCGAACACGCTCGTTGCTCCCGTTCAGGGCGCAACCACATTGGCTGCGCCTGCCGCCTCCAACAATTTTGATGGTGTCGGCAACGGCTTCTCCGGCCCGAACGGCACATTCACCGTGGCCTCGGCTCCGCCGGACACGAATGGCGCCGTTGGTCCTCAGGACTATGTGCAGACGGTTAACACAGACTTTGCCGTCTTCAACAAAGACGCTACCCGTGGCGCTGTTGGCTCCGTGCGCTACGGCCCGGTGCAGATCAACACCCTGTGGAGCGGCTTCGGTGGCCTGTGCCAGACCGACAACGATGGTGATCCAACGGTCGTCTACGACCAGATCGCCAATCGCTGGGTCATCAGCCAGTTCGCTGTCACGAGCCCGAACCCGAACTACTATGAGTGCGTCGCGGTGTCTACCACCAGCGACCCGACGGGTTCGTATTACCGCTACTCCTTCTCGTACGCCAACTTCCCGGACTACCCGAAGATGTCCGTCTGGCCCGACGCCTACTACGAGACGTACAACGTCTTCAATAGCGCCAATACGTTCGTCGGCGCGCAGGCTTGCGCGTTTAACCGCAGCGCCATGCTGACGGGCGCTGCCGCTACCCAGCAGTGCTTCTCGACGAGCAGCGCGTACGGTGGTCTGCTGCCTTCCAACCAGGACGGCGCCACGCAGCCGCCAGCGGGCTCGCCGAACTACATCATGGGTCTCGACACCACGACGAGCATGGCCTTCTGGAAGTTCCATGTTGACTGGAACACTCCCGCCAACACGACTTTCACTGGCCCGTCGTCCATCGCGGTCGCTTCGTATGCTCAGGCCTGCAGCGGCGGCACCTGCATCCCGCAGTCCGGCACAACGCAGCAGCTCGACTCGTTGGCCGACCGCCTGATGTATCGCCTGTCCTATCGCAACTTCGGCTCGTATGAGTCGCTCGTGGTGGATCATGCCATTACCTCTGGTAGCTCCACTGGTATGCGCTGGTACGAGATCCGCAACCCCAATGGCACGCCAAATGTCTACCAGCAAGGCACAGTTGCGCCTGACTCCAGCTATCGCTGGATGGGCAGCATCGCGCAGGACGGCTCCGGCGACATGGCCATGGGCTATAGCGTATCGAGCAGCTCATTGCACCCAGGCATCAGCTACACTGGCCGCCTGGCGTCTGACCCGCTCAACACAATGCCACAGGGTGAGACCAGCCTGATCGTCGGCGGTGGCTCGCAGACGGGCTCGAACCTCAGCCGCTGGGGCGACTATAGCTCCATGACGGTTGACCCATCGGACGACTGCACCTTCTGGTACACGTCTGAATACATTCCGGCCAATGGCGCCTTCAACTGGAAGACACGCATCGGTTCGTTCAAGTTCTCAAGCTGCGGTGGCTCCACGCCAACCCCAACGCCTGTGCCTCCGACCCCAACGCCAACGGTTGCTGGCTCCACGCCAACTCCGACGCCTGTGCCGCCGACGCCGACCCCGGCGCCTGGTAGCGGCGTAACGAACGGTGGCTTCGAGACAGGCACGTTCAGCGGTTGGACCACCAGCGGCGCGGCCACCTCGATCAGCACGTCGTCGCACACCGGCACGTATGCTGCTCAGGCAGGCTCGACCTCGCCAACCAATGGCGATAGCAATGTCGTCCAGACCTTCACTGCTCCGAGCAACGCAGGCACACTGAGCTTCTGGTACAAGGTTGTCTGCCCGGATACCGTCACCTACGACTGGGCGACGGCGACCCTGAAGGACAACACGGCCAACACGACCGTGACGCCGCTGGCCAAGACCTGCTCCAACACGGGCGCATGGTCGCAGGTTTCGACGTCGATCTCGGGCGGCCACTCGTACACCCTGACGCTCACGAGCCACGACGACAACTACGCCTCTGACCCGACCTACACGCTGTTCGACGATGTGGCCACACAGGCCGCCGCGACGAACCCGGTCGTGAACCCTGGCTTCGAGACAGGCACGTTCAGTGGTTGGACAACCTCTGGCGCCGCCACCTCGATCAGCACGACCGCGCACAGCGGCACGTACTCGGGCCAGGCTGGCTCGACCTCCGCCACCAATGGCGATAGCTCGATCAGTCAGACCTTCACGATGCCGTCTGGCACGAGCAAGGTATCGTTCTGGTACAACGTGTCCTGCCCGGATACCGTCACCTACGACTGGGCGACGGCGACCCTGAAGGACAACACGACCAACACGACGACCACCATTCTCGCCAAGACGTGCACAAGCGGATCTGGTTGGGTGCAAGTCTCGGGCGCGGCGACGGCAGGACACTCTGTGACCCTGACGCTCACGAGCCACGACGACAACTACGCCTCTGACCCGACCTACACGCTCTTCGACGACGTGTCGGTCAGCTAGCGCGCCCTGAATTGGGTGAGGGGGGGATGACCTGCAAAGGTCATCCCTTTCTTCTTTCGCGATCCATGCATGTCGGAACCAAACTTCTCGCAAGTGCGTCCTACAGTACGTGAGCAGGACGGAGGTGAAACCAGATGCCCCATGCGAAGGCTCGGTGGTCTATGTATAGCGCCATGTGCGCCATCTTGACGCTTCTGGCGCT
The DNA here is from genome assembly GCA_036391835.1 of Ktedonobacterales bacterium. Classification (GTDB taxonomy): domain Bacteria; phylum Chloroflexota; class Ktedonobacteria; order Ktedonobacterales; family JADMIN01; genus JAKAIY01. The sequence continues at coordinate 25,606 of DASVZC010000123.1, forward strand.
AGGTGGCCTCGCGGCGTGCCGGCAGACGACAGGAGGTACAGGGAGTGTGAGTGGGACAGGGCCAACCCATGGTGTCGTCGTCGAGGTCGGCGCGGCCAACTACCACGCCAATGACACGATCAATGTCAACGTCAAGAATGAGTTGACCGCCGATATTACTGTCACTGACCACCAAACCAGTTGCTCGATTGTGCAGTTGCAAATCCAGACGAGCAGCGGGTGGCAGAACCAGGGCGGCTGCGCCATGGGAACTCCCACGCGCCGCATGTCGATGAAAGCGGGAAATACGACCGCAGTTGCGTTGTCGCCCTCGGCAGGCCAAATCTCAGTGAAGCCATGGCCCGCCGGCACCTATCGCATCGCCTTCACCTATCAGATAGGCGAAAGCGCTGCGGAGACGGTCGTTTCGGCGCCTTTCACCATTGGCTAGACCTCCCTAGCGTCCACAGCAATGGCTGACTCGAACACCTGTAGTTCAGTCGGAATCGAGCGAATGCGCGGCAGCGGAGTCGCGAGCAAGGTGATCGCTAGCGTGATAACGAATCCGATGGCGGCAACCCACAGCGTCGGTCGCAGTCCGATCGACGACGCCAGTGTTCCGGAGAGCAGATAGCCAAGCGCGCCCAGGCCATACGAGACGAATCGAATGCTCGCGCCGACTCGCCCAAGCAGGTGGAGCGGCGTGATCGCCTGCCGGAAACTCTGTGTTAGCACACGCCACAGCCCGAGACCTAGCCGAATCAGAAAATAGGCGATGGTGAAGCCCACGACCACTATTGTGCGCGGGCCGCTCAGCGCAGGCAGGAGCAACCAGGGTAGTGAGCCAAAGGTGAAGGCGACGCCAAGGACTGGTCCAAACGCGCCACGTTGACCGAGCCGTGTGGAAATTGTTGATCCAATGATGCCACCGATAGCTCCCACGCCATAGATCTCGCCGAGAATGCCTGGCTGCAGGCCTATGGCGCGTACGGCATAGAGGATGAACACGGTATCTGCGATACCAAAGAGCAGGTTCCACAGCCCACTCATCAGCGTGATCGCACGCAAGAATGGGTTGCGCCAGACGATACGCAGGCCATCGCCAATCTCTCGAAGCAGGTGGTGACGTTGGCCCTTTGTGACGGGCGCCGCTGGCTCAGGCATGTGAATGAGGAGCAGCGTGCTCGTGGCCACAACATAGGAGACAGCGTCCGCGAGTAATGCCAGCGGCGCGCTCAGCAGTTGCACCAGCGCGCCGCCGAGACCCGGGCCCGCGACCTCCGCCGTCGCCGCGCTCGTCGCCGTCTTGCCGTTCGCCTCGACGAGTTCGTTCGTCGCGACCAGCGAGGGAATATATGCAAGCCACGTCACTTCGAAAAGGACTGTGAAGACGCCGACAGTGAATGCGATGGCAGTGAGCAGCGAGAATTGTAGCGCGTGTAGGATGGCGAGTAACGGGACCAGGCCAACCAGCGCCGCACGCGCCGCATTCGCAAGGATCAGCACAGGCTTGCGGCGTCGCCGATCGACCCATGCGCCAAAGATGAGTGTGAAGAGGACATACGGGAACTCTCCCGCAAAGCGTATGAGCCCCAATTGCCCTGCTGTCGCTTGTAGTGTCAATACCGCCGTGAGTGGCAGCGCCAGCATCGTCACCTGTGAGCCGAATAATGAGACGGTCTCACCTGACCAGAACAGCATGAACCCTGAATTGCGCCAAAGTCTGCCCTGAACGCTGCTGTGTGTCGTTGTCGCCATGAATGGTCGCTCTCCTTCGCGGCTAGCGTGTGCTTCGACGTGGATATGTTTGGCATGTTATTGCGCAGTGCAAACCTGAATCTGCGTGCTATAGTCAGACTATAGAAGGGTAAATGCGCCACCTGTTTGTCATATTTATGGGGGAATCGGAGCGTTTGCGATGAAAGAACTCGACCGCATCCTTGGCATTCTCCTGGCGCTGCAGGGGCGCCGCAAAACATCCGCGAGACAACTGGCGGCGCGGTTCAATGTGTCATCACGCACGATCTATCGTGACCTCCAAACGATGAGCCTGTTGGGCATTCCTGTGTATGCCGAGCGTGGGCGCAATGGCGGTGTCAGACTGCTGGAGGGGTATTTCCTGCCGCCGCTTATGTTTTCTCGCTCCGAGGCCATCGCACTGCTGCTCGGCGTCATCCTGCTGCGCTCGTTGCGTTCCGTGCCCTTTGAGGCGGATGTGGACACAGCCACGCAGAAGTTGTTGGCGGCAATCCCGGAGCCGCTGCGCACGACACTCGCCCGGCTGGAAAAGATCATCGGCGTCGAGATGATCAGTTCCGATGTCTTCCACCCCGAGCCTGACGCCTCAGTCGTCGCCGACCAGTCGCAACGCATCGGCGCGGTCGTGACCACCTTCATTCACGCGCTGCTTGATGGCGATGCCGTGCGTATCAGCTACCAATCGCCATACCGCGACTCCGAGACGCCGCTGGCGGCAGCTCCACGCGGCCTATTCTGGGATCGCGGGCGCTGGTATCTGGTCGTGAACGATTCTGAGGCTGAGGAGGCATTGCGCTTCTGGCGCGCTGATCGCGTGATGAGCATCCGATTGTCGGGCGGCGCCGACGACACATCGGCGCCGTTCGATGTCAGCGATCTGCTTGGACATGCCTGGCTGGAGTCAGCGATGCGCATGTGGCGCGAGCGGGCGCCTGTGCGCCTGCGAATCACCAGCGAGCAGGAGCGACGGCTGCGGCAGGATTGGTACTACCAGTTCGCCAGGTATGAGCGACAGCCCGATGGCGCTGTAGAGATGACGCTTGGCGAGCGCGACCCAGAGCTGGTTCTAGCGCTTGTGCGGTGGTTGGGACCTGGCGCTGAACTGCTCTCACCTGCTCCCTGGCGTGCGATGCTGCGGGCAGAACTCGAAGCGATGCTGCAACTCTGCGGCGAGCAAGCCGTATAGATGAAGCTACTGGAATGTCGTATCTTGCGGCGCGGCACAGCATACGGTATAGTACAGGCTGTTGTGTCGGCGCGCTGATTGAGGTTCAGCCAGTCGCTCAGCAACGAATATATTCGGGCGTCGCCAAGCGGTAAGGCAGCGGACTTTGAATCCGCCATTCCCAGGTTCGAATCCTGGCGCCCGAGCCAGCCCCATGATTCCTGCGCAGTGCGCGAGTGGGGTGAGCGCGCGGAGACAGCGCGTACAACGAGGAGCAGTCCACCACTTTATGAGACCTGTTGGGGTCATCATCCTCGCGGCAGGCAAAGGCACACGGATGCGGTCGCGCCTGCCCAAAGTGGCGCATCCCCTGGCGGGCCGCGCCATGCTCGAACATGCCATCCGCGCAGCCGCTGAGGCGACTGACGGCACCAATGAGCGCCAGAGCCGCTTCATCGTCGTCGTTGGCCATGAAGCCGAGACAGTGCGCGCCGCAGTCACCTGGACGCCTGGCGATGGGCGTCTCGCGTATGTGATGCAGCATGAGCAGCGCGGCACTGGCGACGCCGTGCGTGTCGCGCGAAACGACGCCACCTGTCCCGATGCGAAGAGCGCAGCGCCGGAGATCATCCTCGTCACGTATGGCGATACCCCGCTGGTGCGCGCCGAGACGTTGGGGCGTCTGCTCGCGGAGCATGAGCGCTCGGGCGCGACGCTGACATTCCTCACCGGCCAGACAGCAGACCCGAACGATTATGGTCGCGTGCAGCGTGACGCCGCTGGACAGGTGCGCGGCATCGTCGAAGTGAAGCATGCCACCCCACAGGAACTCGCCATTCAAGAGGTCAACTCCGGCATCTATGCCTTCGAGGCTGACTGGCTCTGGTCGCGGCTCGATACGCTGGAGCCACATCCGAACGGCGAATATTATCTGACCGATCTGGTTGAGGTGGCTGTGCGTGAGGGACGACGGGTTGCCACACACAGTGTCGCGCTCGACGAGACGATGGGCGTCAATGATCGGGTCGCGCTTGCGGAGGCGGAGCGCATTTTGCGCGAGCGCATCTTGCGCGATCTGATGCTGAGCGGCGTCACCATCGAAGATCCCGCGACGACATATGTGCACGCGGGCGTGCGCGTCGGTCAGGATACGGTGATTCGCCCAGGGTGCCATTTGCTGGGCTCCACGGTGATCGGTGAGCGGTGCGACATTGGCCCTTCGAGCGTCATCCGAGACAGTCAAATTGGCGATGATTGCCAGGTGCAGGCGTCGTGGGTAGAAGAAGCCGCGATGGAAGCCACATCGCGTGTTGGCCCGATGAGCCACCTGCGCCCCAATGCGCGCCTGCGTCCAGGCGCGAATCTGGGCAACTTCGCTGAAGTGAAGAACAGCGTCATCGGCGAGCGCGTGCAGATGCACCACTTCAGCTATATGGGCGACGCCGATGTCGGCGCTGATACCAATGTTGGCGCGGGCACGATTACGATGAATTATGATGGTGTGAACAAGCACCATACGTCGATCGGTGAGCGCGTATTTCTCGGCTGCGACACGCTGCTGCGGGCGCCTGTCACCGTCGGGGATGGCGCGACGACTGGGGGTGGCTCGGTCGTTACACGCGATGTTACGCCGGGGTCGCTTGTTGTTGGCGCGCCCGCTCGTCAGATTCGTCGGGTAAAGACGGCGGAACTTGGCGCCCCAGACGCGAGAGAAGTAACCAACAACAAGCGACCGGAAGAACAGGCGTCGGACGCA
>DASVZC010000124.1:0-24291 GCA_036391835.1 Ktedonobacterales bacterium
CCGCTTCCAGCGAGGCCTGGGTCTACCTGAGCATGATCCGCCTCATGCTCAAACGCTTGGCGCACGAACGGACCCAGCCCGCCTTCCACTATCGCCAGGCTGCGTGAACTCAGAGGGGGAGCCTTTATGTACAGCCTTTAGACTGCTCATCGCCGCCCGAGTAACGTGAATAGGAATTCAGGTATACTCATGCTCTGAGTTGCGTGATTGGTGGTTGAGTGTTCCTAGAGTCTAGAGTGAATGCGAGTAGGAATCCTACAGCAACCAACTTCCGCATCCCTATAGGATAGTATGGTCACTGAGCGCCAGCGTAGCCTATTGAACTATGACCAATACCCTACTGTGTCCAGAGTCATCTCTTCGTGTTTGCCCATCGCCGTGAGCTGCGCTCATTTGCCCTCAAATGCTGCCTTGCGCTTGGATACAAATGCGGTGATGCCCTCGCGCCCGTCGTGTGTGCCACTCATGGCTGCGATGGACTGGCTCTCGGCCATCATCTGCGTTTCGAGGCTTTCCGTCGTGCTCTGGTGAATGAGGCGTTTTGCGGCGCCATATGCGAGTGTTGGCCCGGAAGCGAGTTGGCGGGCGAGCGCCTCAGCCTGGTCGCGCGCCTGCCCGTCTGGCGTGACCTTCGTGACAATGCCCCAGTCGCACGCTTCTTGCGCCGTCAACGTCCGATTCGTCAGGATCATTTCCATCGCCCGGCGCACGCCAACCAGACGTGGCAAGATATAGGTCAGCGAGCCATCAGGTGACAGCCCAATGCGGGTATAGGCCGATGTGAAGCGTGTTGACTCGCCCGCGATGACCAGATCGGCGGCGCATGCGAGGCTCAATCCACCGCCAGCGGCGACGCCCTCAACCGCCGCGATGACGGGCGCATTCATGCGGGTGAAGATGGAGATCGCAGCGTGGAGGTAGGCCGTGATCTCCTTTACGAATGAGGGTAAGCGCGCTTCCTGTTCGCTAAACGTCTTGATGTCGCCGCCAGCGCAGAAATACTTGCCCGCGCCCGAAAGCACGACTGCGCGCACGGTTGATGTTTCATCACACTGAAGGGCCGCCGCAAGCAGATCTTTCGCCATCTCCAGGTGCAGGCTGTTCATCGCCTCGGGCCGGTTGAGCGTGATGTGCGCGACCGAATCGCTCACCGAGAGTTGGACAGAAGATGTATCCATAGAATTGCCATCCTTTTGCTCAAGACGACGGTTCGTTCACTGCGAAGGAAGTCAGCGCTTCAGACCAATTGTAACGCTCAATACGCAATCCAGGTGGAGCGGGAAAGCCACGAGCCAGGCCGCCGATGGCTAGGGCCACCGATGACCTGGCTCGTGTCATATACGGGACGATGATCTACGGAGCGATGGTCGCTGAGTAGATGTTCTGGTTCAGGCCGCCTGTGCTGTCGAAGCAGGCGCTGAACGACGATGTGCAGGTTCCACCCGTCTCAGGCGCGCCTGCGACGTCCGCGCCGTCGTTATCACCGTTGGGGTCAACGGCGCCGACCGTATTGCGCTGATCGGTCCATACTGCGCCGATGGTGTTACCCTGGGCGGCTACTGTGATGTAGTCGCCGAAGAACGGAACCAGACGACCTCCGAACTGCTCATAGTTGGGGTTGGTCGCCGTGTCGGTCACCTGAATACTCGAACTCCACGTCTTGCCGCCGTCAGAAGATTCCGCATAGCGCACGTTGAGGCAGGCGGTTGTCTGCCCTATAGCGCTGTTGCAGGGCGCTCGTGTGGCGGCGTAATTCGCATCGTCGCGCGAGTCGTACCAGATGGCGCTGACGCGGCCATTGGATGCGACGAGATATGGGAAGAACTGGTGTCCAGTGGCGCTTGGCGCCAGCAACGCAGGACTGCTCCAGCTTGCGCCGCCATTGCTCGAAACGAGGTACTCGATCTGCCCCTGCCCAGAGGATTGCATTGCCTGGAATGCCATGGTGATGGTCTTGTGGTCGTTGTCTGCGGCAAGGTAGGGAGATGCGAGATCGAAGCGCGGGAATGTGAATCCGGTGGGACAATTGAATGGCGCGTCACCGCACTCGCGGGCGCCGTTGCCAGAGAACTGAGTGGATGTGAACGGATTATAGGTCACGGCAAAACTCGCCTTGCTGAACGTCTGGCCGAAGTCCGTCGAGGAGACGAACACCGCGCCATTCACCGTGCCGGGCGCCTTGCCGAAGGCTCCGCCGTTGTTACCAATCCACGCGACATAGACCTGCCCAGACGGCCCGATGACGGTTGAGGGGCCCTGGTTGCCGCAGATGCCCGACGAGATCTTCAAGGGCGCGCTGAATGTGGCCCCGTGGTCGGTCGAGCGGCTAAAGAGAATCTCGTTGCAGCCACTGCCGTGGAAGTCGGACCAGGAGGCGTAGATATTGCCTGTGGCTGGGTCTACCGTCAGATTAGTCTTGTCGTTGAATGAGCCTCGGCCAAACGTGTTGGTGGCCAGCAGAACTGTTCGCACGTACTTCGAGCCATCGGTGGAGGTGTCACCAGCCTTGGCCTGCGCGTACGTAGCTACCCAGACGTCACCTGTGTTGTCTCTCGTGGTGACGGAGTTTCCGTTTGGGAAACCGCGGTTGAAGTTGTTGCCCATGTAGAACAGGTTGCCATTGGCATCCCACGCCATGACAGGGTCACCAGCGGCGATGGCGCCGCCAGCCACCATCTTGCTCAGAGGCGACGCGGTACCCTGCGACGACGTATCGCCAGCATAGCCGGGGAGCAGACTATCCGTCCAGGTCGCCCCTGCAGTCGTGCTGCGGTAGAATCCGGCCCAGGCATCGTGCACGGTTGGCACGGTGCAATAGTCATTGGATCCGGATGTCCACACGTTGGTGTTGCGGGGATCGATGGCCAGTGTAGGCTCATTCTGCATGCGTTGATCGACGCCACAGCGTGCCAGCACTGCGTCGGTATAGGTTCCACCGGCCAACTGGTCGGCGCTCTTGTAGACACTGCCTGAGTCTACGGTGACACGGACGTTGGCGCCAGCGGTCGGGCCGAATTTCGCGGCCAATGGACCACCGAGGTTCATCGAAGCTGTGAAGAGGGACACGAGCGTCAGACTTGCCAGAGCAAGAATGGATCCTCGCTTAGGAATCCGCATCAGCAACACCCTTTCGTTTGGTGAAACTACATCCTCGTAGTCGCGCACGCTCAGCACAGTCGCTCACGATTGAAGCGGCTATGCGCATCTGATGCACAGCGAAAAGTGGTGGTTCCTGATCGTGGGGTATGCGCTACATGTTTGAGCATCGACCAGGAGCCGCAACGCTCAACGGGGAATTATCCGTACCTCCTTCCAGGTGTACAGATGTCATGAATCCGATGGAATGACCTTTCCATAGTCATGTCGGGACGCTCTTGCACAACTACGGAGCACGTTACATGCCCTTGCGCTCGTCATCATCACATCATTGGACGCGTATTTGATGCGGCGCGTCACCAGTTGACCATCCGAGGGTGTGAAATACACAAAAAGAAAGACGGAGGCGGGTTTCCCCACCTCCGTCTTAGAACTCCCTCAGCGCGCGTTATTTGAGCGCGTCGATGAAGGCGCTGTTTGGTGTGCCAAAGCCAGTAACGTCGTCCCAACCTTTGGTGGCGTCCAGACTGAGTGTCTGATCCATCGTCCGCAGGCGATAGGACAGCCCGTTGCTGGCGTCAACGCCATTGATGTAATTCACGCGCACGACTGCCACTGTCGCGGCAGGGTGCGTGATGTCATTGAAGTCCGATTCCGACAGCGTGTACAGCTTCGGATTGACGAAGCCGTGGTGGTATCCGGCCGCCTGGTCTGCCAGCGCCATGATGCCCGCGATGATCGGGCTGGAGAGGCTGGTGCCACCGATGCGGTACTCGGAATACTTCGCAACGCCGTCCGGGAACGTCTGCGTCTCGCCGATCATGTAGCCTGTGTTCGGGTCTGCGATGGCCGAGATATCTGGCTCCGCGCGACCTGTGCGGCCCTGAGCGGTGAACACCGACGCAGGCACAACACCTTGCTGGTACCACGGCTCTGCGAAGATGCGGCTGACGCCGCCACCCGCGCCATAGAGCCATGAGCCTGGAGCCGCAGGTGACCATGCGCCGTTCTTCCAGGAGGAAGTCGTCGAACCCCACGCGGTCTCGAACTTATAGTCGTTGGAAGCGCCGACGGCAAGACTCGTGCCACCCACAGACGTGACCCATGGGCTCGATGCGGGCCAGTCAGGGGTGATGTAGCCCTGCGTCAACGACTCGTCGCCATTATCGCCAGACGAGAAGTAGACGCCGATACCCTCGGTTGCGGCCTGCATCATGATGGACTGCCAGGGTTTGATGTAGCCCTCGGGCAGCAGTTCGGTATTCCAGCCATACGAGTTGGTGACGATCTGCGCCAGTTGACGATCTACCACGTGGTTGAGTGCGGCGTCGAGGTCCTGGAAGTTGTTCGGCGCACCCACGAACACGATCTTCGCGGCTGGAGCCATGCCATGCACGGCTTCGACGTCGAGCGTCTCTTCGCCATACCAGCCCTGCGGATCTTGCTTCATACCACGCTCAGGATGGTTGTATGTGCCAGGCGATACAAACTGCTGGAGTTGGCCGCTGCTCATCGTGGCAATGCCGCGATTCGAGGACCAATGGTTGACGTCGTTCAGGATGGTTGGCGAGGCGTACGCGTCGATGATGGCGACTGTTTGGCCTGAGCCATCATATGCGCTGGAGATGCCGTAAGCGCCCTTGACCTGCGCTGGCGCATAGCCGCAAGGCGCGTAGGGAAGCGTGCCTGAGCCATACGGATTCGTGAATCCGGCAGCCTGTACCTCACCCCAATAGGTCGAGCACGGCGAACCCGAGACGAAGGCGCCTGGTGGCGGCGCATTCCCATCGACCTTGCTATTGTTGTGGACGAATTGGGCGCTGTCGTCGAGGCCCACCACGCCGTCGACGGTTCCGGCCAATTCGGTTGGCACAGAGATGTCAGATGACGGCGAACGCAGGGTCAGCCCGTTAACGCTGTACATCCCGAAGTTGGCGCCAAACGCCGCCTGCGCCTGTGCGACAGTGCCTTCCGCTGAGACATAGAGATTATTGCTCGGCGTGTACTCGACGTTGAAGCCCTGACCCTTCAGCCAGTTCTGCACCGAGGCGACCTGAGCCTGTGACGGCGCGAACTGCTGGCGGAACTGGCCAGCGCTTAAGTATTTGCCGTATGAGGCGCTGTGTGGATCTGACACCGCGCGAGCCATCGACTCTACAGCGGCTTCGTTGTTCCAGCCGAGATAGACACGGAAACCTACCGTGCTCGTGGGGTCAGCAGTCCCCTGGTAGTTTTTGGCGTTCGCCCAGGAGGGGGCGCTGCCCGCCAGTGTGGAGCGGCTGGAGGCTTGCGCCGCGCTGTGCGAACTCAATACTGTCGCGAGCACTGCGACGAGGGTAAGCGCCACAGTTACGCCTGACGTGATACCGAACAGTTTCTTCCTGCTACGCATACAGTGTACGTTCCCTTTCTGATATGGCATGAGGCGGTTCTCATACCATGTCGCCATGGATCGCATGTCAGACGAGGGATGGCCGACAGATGTGTGCGCACATAGTCGCCTGCCAGATGACGACTATGTGGAGGCCATCGCCGAGAATGATGTGTCTGCCGTGTAGCGCGTTGTCGAGAAGAGTAGAACCAGTTGAATGTGAGCATGAACCCTGCACGAGGCGCAGGCTGTGTGACGCGCCAGATTGGCGGGTCGTCGTGAGGTAGCGAGCCCTGCCTGAAGCTTGTTGGAGGTTTGGGCGCCCTCTCGTCACACAGGTCTGAGCCAGAAATGTCCAGGATTCGCAGCGAGCGCTCTGTAGTGGCCCCTCGACGCCTCAGGATACTATAGCGCTCGCTAGTGTAGGATAGAGCAACTGTACCTGTGATCTTGCGCTATGTCAAGCGGGCTGTCATACGGAAGTGGGCGGGAGCAGGGCTGGTGGTCCATGCATGTGGCTCACCGACGACCAGCCCCGCTGCCGGGTTAGCCCAACACCATCGCCAGCGTGTCGGCGACCATCGCTGGCTTTTCTTCGCCTTCGATCTCGACGGTGTGGCGTGTCGTCAGGAGGGTGCGCCCAGGACCCTTGCTCTCGGCGGCGACCAGCATGATGTGGTCACGGATGCGCGCCCCAGACTTGACGGGAGTGATGAAGCGCACCTTATCCGTCCCGTAATTGAGCAAGGCCTGCGCGCCGCTTGGAATCGTGTTCAACTCGAATTGCATCGCGGATAGCAGTGAGAGCGTCAGATAGCCGTGGGCGATGGTCCCGCCAAATGGGCTCTCGCGCCTGGCGCGTTCGACATCGACATGAATCCACTGGTGATCGCCGGTGCAGTCCGCGAAGGCGTTGATGCGTTCCTGGGTCACGGTCAGCCATTCCGTGACGCCGAGTTCTTTGCCAACGAAGTCGTTGAGCGTCGCGAGGGAGAAACCTTCCGCTGCCATATGCTCCTCTTTCATGTGGGGAAAGATGCCGCGCATGTGCGCCCCACGTCGGCGGCGCTGGGTGGCGCCTTTAGTCTACGGGGAACGCGTGGGCATGCGCAATCTGCGGGCGTTGATGGAGCGAGCGAGCCTGTTCCGCGCTGCGTGGTAAGATGCCACAGGTATCTATCAGAAAAATGACCCCCGCAATGGCGCTGGGTGGAAGATCGCGCCGCGCTGTCCGGCTCGGCGACAGGGAATGTCGCGCTCGGGCGAACGGCGATGGTCCAGGAGGAGGCGCATATGGCCGAATCTCCCATGTCGAACCCATCGAACCGGCTGGCGCCCTACGCCGCGATGGACGCCTTGCGTGATGATGTGCGCTTGCTGGGTGATTTGGTCGGGCAGGTCGTGCGCGAGCAGGCGGGAGATCATATCTTCGCGCTGGTCGAAGAGGTGCGCCTGGCCGCCATCGCCGTGCGCGACGCCGAGTCTCCTGACGTTGAGAGCGAGCGCGCCTTGCTCCAATGGGCCGAGCGGCAAACGACCGCTGATCTCCGTAGCGTCACGCGCGCCTTCAGCATCTACTTTCATGTCATCAATGTGGCGGAACAGCATCATCGCGTGCGTCGACTGAATGAGCGGGAGCGCGCCGATGTGCCGCTGCCAGAATCCATCGCCGCCGCCGTCGCGCGCCTGCGCGAGCAGGGTGTCTCACAGGAGCGTATAACCGCGCTGCTGCCGTCGCTGCGTGTGCGCCCCGTCTTTACCGCCCACCCTTCAGAGGCGCGGCGCCCGACGCTGCTGCTGCACCTGGAGCGCTGCGCGACGTTGCTTACCGACTATGACATCTACCGTGAGAATCCGCGCCGTCGCCGCGCTATCGAAGATGACCTGCGCGCCGTCATTACGTTGCTCTGGCAGACCGCCGAGACACGTACTGAGCGACCGAGCGTGCTGGACGAGGCGCAGAGCGTCGTGCGTGTGCTGGCTGGCACGGTCTATGATGTCGCGCCACAGGTGCAGCGCACACTGGAGAGCGCCACGCTCATGACCTCCCCATCGCTGCCTCCTGAGCCAGCGGGGTCTGCGTTTCTGGAGCCTGGGTCATGGGTTGGCGGTGACCGTGACGGCCACCCCTTCGTCACTGCCGACGTCACGCGGGCGGCGGCGCGGCTGGCGCGCACATCGGTGCTGCGGCGCTACATGGAGGAGGCGCAGGCGATTGGCCGCGATCTCAGCGTCTCGTTCCGTATGATCGGCGCATCGGACGCATTGATGGCCTCGCTTGAACGTGACCGCGTGGAACTCGGTGTCACCCCGGTCGCGCAATGGGCCGACGAGCCCTATCGCCGCAAGTGTGGCCTGATTGCCGAGCGCCTACGCCGCGCCGCCGAGGATGAGCCAGGTGGTTACCCCGACGCGGACGCGCTGCTCGCGGATATCCGCCTGATGCGCGAGAGTCTGCTGGACCACTGCGGCCAGCGTCTGGCGGGCGGACGTCTCTGGGACTTCGAGACACGCGTGCGCATCTTTGGCTTCCGGCTGTGTGAGTTGGAGGTTCGCCAGCACTCGGCGCGCTTCACCGCTGCCGTCACCGAACTGCTGCAACTCGCGAATGCCCAGCCGTACGACACGCTCGACGAGGCTGGTCGCGTGGTGGCCCTCGAAGCGGCGCTCACAGCGGCGCCAATCGCGTTGCCAGCCGCAGCGCTCTCCGCTGAGACGCGTCAGACGCTCGCCGCGTTCGATGCCATTCGCGCGATTCAGGAGCGGCACGGCGAGGCAGCCTCGCGTACGGTCATCATCTCGATGTGCCGCGCGCCCTCCGATGTGTTGGCTGTGCTGCTGCTTGCTCGCGAGTCAGGGCTGTTCGACTGGTCAGGTTCCGCTGGCGACCTAGACGCGCCTGCCCATGCGCGCATAGATATCGTGCCACTCTTCGAGGAGATTGGTGAACTGCGCCAGAGCGCGCATATTCTCGAAGCGTTGCTGCGCATACCCGTCTATCGCGCCGCATTGCGGGCGCGGGGCTGGCGGCAGCAGATCATGATTGGCTACTCCGATAGCAATAAGGGCGCTGGCTATCTCGCCGCCGCGTGGGCGACCTTTGGCGCGCAGGAGGCTCTGGCGCGAGCGGCGGCTGCGCACGGCCTGGCGCTGGAACTCTTCCACGGGCGTGGCGGCGCGGTAGGACGTGGTGGTGGCCCGATGGGACGGGCGATTCTCGCGCGCCCACCACATGCCAGCTATCCAACGCTGAAGGTGACGGAGCAGGGCGAGGTGATCTTCGCTCGCTATAGCCACGCTGCGATCGCCGAGCGCCACTTCGAGCAGATCGTGCATGCGTTGCTGCGGTCGGCGCTGGAGCCACCCGAGGGCGAGCCACCAGCGGAGTGGGTGGAGACAATGGAGCGGTTAGCCGCCCGCTCGCGAGATGTCTATCATCAGCAAATCAAAGAGAATGCGGCGTTCTTGCGCTTCTTCCGTGAGGCGACACCGTTTCCTGAGCTTGCCAGCCTGAATCTCGCCTCGCGTCCGGTCAGCCGACAGGGACGCGGCGGCGCAGATGAACCTCCGCCCAATCTGGCGGACCTGCGCGCCATCCCCTGGAGCTTTAGCTGGACCCAGACGCGCGCTAACCTGCCGGGCTGGTTCGGCATTGGTTCGGCGCTGCGTGAGGAAATCGCCAGTGGTGGGCTGGAGCGGCTGCGGGCGATGTATGTTGGTTGGCGCTTCTTCGCTACGACGATGGACAATGCCCAGCGCAGCCTCGGCGTCGCGGATATGCCGACGTTCCATCGCTATGCAACCCTCGCCACGGACGGCGCCCCGCAAACGGCGATGGTTGACGAGGAATATCAGCGAGCGGTGAGCGCCGTGCTGGCGATCACGCAGCAGCAGGCGTTGCTGGAGCGGTCGTCTGTGCTGGCGCGTTCGATTCGCCTGCGCAACCCGTATGTGGACGCGTTGCATCTGGCGCAGATCGCATTGCTGCGCAGGTATCGCGCCGCGCCCAGTGGCGAGGTCGAAGCGCCGGAACGCGCCCGCCTGCTCGACGCCATCCACGACAGCATCAATGGTGTCGCGGCTGGCCTGCAAGAGACAGGTTAATGCGGTGTGGTTGGTGGAACGGCCCTGCTGATCCAGTTGGCGGAAATACTGGTGGGCACGGAGAGACGACGTGTTGCTGACGACTTGAATGCATTTGGCATTGAAGTCCTACGATCTCAGTTGAGGGATTTGAAAGGCAGAGGCGCATGCGCGTGAACGGCTCCAATGGTGCAACTCGTCGTCGCGACAAACTTTCGAGTGGACTCGTCAGCGTCCTGGTGGCGTTGCCAATTGTATTTGTCGCCATCGTCATCGGCATGTACTATGTGCATGCAGCCCAGGCGAATGGGACGCCTCCTGGCCCTATGAAGATCACCAACAGGCCGGTTCATCGGCTGGGCATCCCGGCTATCCAGCCGCGCGCAGCGGCCATGGCGAATGGCGCACGGTTCACCAGCGCGGACGTCAGGAGTTACATCGCGGCCCACCCAAAGATTCTGGAAGGCGCTCCTGGAAAGCCCACGCCGACAGTGACCAGCGTGCAATTTATGTCAGCTGGCCAAGCAAGCGCCATGATGCAAGGGGAATCCATTGGCTTACCGGATGCTTCGCCAGTATGCGTCGTGACGGTGCAGGGTACCTTCTCCCTTACCTGGGGCCCGCGTAGTACCAACGGCGCGACCAGCGAAACAGTCAGCACGCACATACTCGTTTTCGATGTTCAGACGGGCAACCTGCTCATTGGATAGACGCCGACTTTGGGCGCCACACAAAAAAGTAGCCTCTCGCAATAATCGTTACGCAGGATACGCCGCTAGCATCCGGCCACGACGCCGACTGCGTAGAGCGTATCGATCTCCGCAGCGGTGAAGCCCGCCTCACTCAGCGCGGCGCGGGTATGCTCGCCCAGAGCCGGATAGCCCACTGCGGCGCGGCATGCCTTCTGCCTATGCTCCGCGCACGGCGCGCTGATATTGGGCGAGTTGATCCGCATCGTCGAGCGAAACGTGATGATAGACCTGTCGCCAGCCGCCCTGCTCGGCGATGTAGCGAAAGATGCAGATGGAGTCGACGTTGGGGAGTATGGACACCGCATCTCGCTCGCTGCCTCGTGTGTAGGAGCCAGTCTCACGCCCGGTAAAGACGACCAGTTCAGGCGTTACGTATGCCACGATGTCTTCGAGCACCGTCTGTACCCGCATCGATCCTGAGGCCATGCGCTCACTGAGCGCTGCGATGCGTGCGCTGCTGCGAACGATGCCCGCGACCGGGCTGCCGACCTGGACGAGGGGGTCGTCCGCCCAGATGCGCTTATAGAGGTCCGCCGACCGGGTGTTGAAGGCGTAAAAGAACGTTTCGAGCGCCGCACGTGCGCCGTCGAGTCCGGGCGCGGAGGCCTCGGCCAGCATGTCCCGCTCGCCGCGCACGACCACGCCATCCAGCGCGGTCGCCACTGAGTGAACACCCTGATTAAAGTTGGCCTGCATTATCGGATCTCCTATCCTCAATAATCCTCAAAAATGACTCCCAATCAGACTCTAGGCCACTGTGTCGCTGATGTACAACTGGTCGATCTCCTCCGGCGTGAAGCCTGCTTCGGCGAGGGTCGCGCGGGTGTGCTCGCCCAGACCGGGATAGTCGCCAGTGACGGGCGCTGTGGCGCCGTCCATGGGTGGCGCGAAGCGTAGATGGGGCGCCGCTGCCCCGCGTGCAACCACCTGCGGGTCGGCCAGCGCCTCGGCCAGCGTGTTGACGGGGCCTACGCAGGCGTCAATCCCACCCAGTCGCGCGACCCACTCATCGCGGGTCTGCGTCGCGAAGATGGCGGCGACCTCGCGTTTCGTGGCTTCGGCGGCTTCGGCGCTCTCTGGCAGGTGGCGCGCGATGAGGTCTGGACGCTCCACTGCGCGGCAGAAGGTCGCCCAGAACTTCGGCTCCAGCGCAGCGAGTGTGATGTAGCGACCATCGGCGCAGGCGTAGACGTTGTAGCAGGGCAGCGCGCCGTCGAGGGCGAATGTTCCCGCATCTGGCTCTGGCTGGCCATGCATGAGCGCCGTGGCGAAGAGTGGCAGAAGCGCCAGCGCGCCCTCCATCATCGCGACATCCACCACGCGTCCCTGCCCAGTCGTGGCGCGGCCCGCCAGCGCCGCCAGAATGCCGACAACTGCCATCAGCCCGCCGCCCGCGAGGTCGGCGAACTGCGCGCCGGGGATCGTCGGCGGCTCTCCCGCGCGGCGCAGATGCCCCAGCAGGCCAGCATAGCCGATGTAGTTCAGGTCATGGCCCGCGCGCTGGGCATAGGGACCCGTTTGCCCGTAGCCGGTCAGCGAACAGGCGATCAGACGCGGATTGCGGGCTAGCAATGTCTCGGCGTCGAGCCCCAGTCGCGCCATCACGCCGGGGCGAAAGCTCTCGATCACGACGTCGGCGCGTTCCGCCAGCCGCAGGAATGTCTCGCGACCAGCGGTGGATTTGAGGTCGAGGGCGATGCTGCGCTTGTTGCGGTTCACTGCCAGAAACGCCTGGCCCACGCTGTTGACGTAGGGTGGCATCGTGCGCGCATAGTCGCCGGCGCCTGGCTCCTCCACTTTGATGACCTCGGCGCCAAGGTCCGCGAGTATCTGTGTGGCGTATCCTCCTGGCAACAGGCGTGTCATATCGAGCACGCGCACGCCAACCAGCGGCGCGGGGCGTGGTGTCGTCGGCATCGTTCGCTCCCTTGTGGCTATGGTTTCATGGCCTGCGCGATGCGTGCGGCCATCTCGGCGCGGGTCGGCGTCATGCCTTCGTTCTTGGCGATGATGCCCAGCATGATCTCGTCTGCGCCCCCCGCGATGGAGAGCGCGCGAGCATCGCGGAAGGCGCGCGAGATGCGCGTTTCCTCCATATAGCCCATGCCGCCATAGAATTGCAGGCAGCTATCGGTGACTTCGCGCGCCAGGCGCCCCACCTTGAGTTTCGCCATCGCCGCCTCGGTCGCGATCTGCTCGCCTGCCACCATCCGCTCGATGGTTTGGTAACAGAACGCCTTGACCATCCTGATCTCGGTCAAGAGTTCCGCCAGCCGGAACTGTACCGCCTGATTCCACAAAATCGGCTGGCCAAAGGTCGAGCGGTCGCGTGTGTAGGTGATGGTGTCATGCACGGTCCGTTCGAGGCCGCTATAGTTGACGATGGCGGCGACCATCCGCTCGACCTCGAATTGCCCCATTTGCAGGATGAAACCTTCGCCTTCCGGGCCAATGGTATTCGCCACAGGAACGCGCACATTGTCGAGGATCAGTTCCGCCGTATCGCTCGACCAGAGCCCCATCTTCTTGAGCTTGCGCCCCACGCTGAAGCCCAGCGTCGTGGTGGGAACCAGGATGAGTGACATTCCATGCGCGCCCTTGCCCTCGCTCGTGCGGGCCAGCAAACATGCCCAGTCGGCCTGAGAGCCGTTGGAGATGTAGAGTTTGCGGCCGTTGATGACCCAGTCGTCGCCGTCGCGGCGCGCGTGTGTGCGGATGGCGGCGACATCTGACCCGGCGTCCGGCTCGGAGATGGCGACACATCCGACCATCTCGCCCTTGAGTGCGGGCGCCAGATAGCGCTGTTTGAGGTCGTGCGTGCCATATTTCGCCAGGGCTGGCGTGCACATATCGGTGTGGACGGTGATACCCGTCGTCACGCCGCCCGCGTCGCAGCGCCCAAGCTCCTCGCAGAGGATGGCCGTATACCAGAAGTCGAGCCCTTGCCCACCATACTCCTCGGGATACGTCAGCCCGAGCAGGCCCAGATCGCCCATCTTCTTGAAGAGGTCGTGAGCGGGAAAGGCTCCCGCCGCCTCCCAATCGTCACAATGTGGGTTGATCTCCTCCTGGACGAATCGCCGCACCAGTTGGCGGAACATCTCGTGCTCTTTGGTGAAGTGCATCTCGCTCGCTCTCCCTTTCGGTTACGCCAGCGCCACAATAGCCTCGCCCCGCAACGTCACCACGCCACGCTGCGTGGTCGCCGTCAATTGCATGCGGGCGCAAGGCTCCCCCGCGCGCTCGAATTTCTCCGTGACGACGCCCTCGCAGGTGACGGCATCGCCGACATGGGTGATCGCTACAAAGCGCACACTGAACTCGCGAATCGCCTCCTGTGGCAGCGCATTCGTCAGCAATCGTCCGAGGTAGGCCATGCTCAGCATGCCGTGCGCGAAGACATCTCCGACGCCAGCGGCCCTGGCGAAATCGCTATCGACGTGGATCGGATTGTGGTCGCCCGATGCTCCCGCATAGAGCGCCAGGGTCAGGCGGGTGATCGGCTCAGTAGTGAGCGATGGGATGCGGTCGCCCACGTTGAGCGCCGCGAGTGAGCGCGCATTCATCGGCTCGCCTCCTCGGCGTGCGCGGGGTCACGCACAACGACGACATTCCGCAATTCACCGACGAGCACGCCATCCTGATTGGTAGCTGTGATGTCCTGCACGAAGAACTCTAGCGCGCCGCCTTTGCGGCTGTAGATGTCGCTGATAGTGGTCTCGAAGGTGATGTGGTCGCCAGCGCAGACGGTGTGATGGTAGCGAAAGCTTTGCTCGCCATGCAGGATGCGCCCGATGTTGATTCCGGCGACATCGAGAAAGCGATAGGCGCTGGCGTTCTCGACCTCCATGCAGAAGAGGAACGTCGGAGGGATTGGCAGCGAACGATAGCCAGCCGCTTGCGCCACCGATTCGTCGATGTAGATAGGATTCGTTTCGCCGATGGCCTTTGCGAAGAAGCGCAAACGCCCCTTCTCGACCTCTACGGTTGTCGGGCCAGACTTCCAGCCAATCAAGCTCGTATCAATCACTCGCAACGTCCCTTTCGTTGCATCGTGTCCAGTGTTGTTCCTTATTATCGCGCGCAAAAGTCGATTGCGAGGACTGATACCCAATGTGATTCGATAGTTGTCGTATCATGAACGGCAGCCCTGATTTCGTGCGCCGCTGCTCATGAGCAATAGACAGACACTCAGGCGAACTAGCCCCGAATCCAATCAGTGATAAGGGAGGCGAGCATGGCGACATTTGTGCTGGTGCATGGCGCATGGCATGGAGGCTGGTGCTGGCAGAAGGTCACCCCGTTCTTAGCGGCTGCTGGCCATGAGGTGTATGCCCCCACCCTCACTGGCCTGGCTGAGCGCGCCTCTGAGCTTTCGCCCAACATCGGACTGGATACCCATGTCCAGGATATCGTCGACTTGCTGGTGGACAAGGATCTGCATGAAGTCATCCTGGTGGGGCATAGCTATGGCGGGATGGTCATCACCGGTGTGGTTGATCAGGCGCCAGAGCGTATCGCCCACCTGGTCTATCTGGATACCTTTGTGCCACGCGATGGCGATTCGATGGTCAGCGTCTCGCCGGTGGTCATCTGGCTGCTCCGCAGACAAGCTCAGGGTGATGGCTGGAGAATCGCTTCTCGTGGCGACTATGGGGTGAAGAAAGAGCCAGATCGCAGCTGGGTGCTCAGCTCGGTGACGCCACAACCCTTGAAGACGTTGGAGCAACCTCTTCATCTGAATAATCCAGCGATTGTGTCTACCAAACTCCGAACGCACATAGACTGCACCAGCAGCGGGTTCGTCTTCGTGCTCCTGCGCCATCTCCTGGCGCCAAGAGCGCTTCCTCCAACGGAAGCAGGCTGGCGTCTGCGACAGTTGCCAACCGGCCATGACGCGATGATTACGGCGCCACGAGAACTGGCCGATGTACTGCTGGAAGGTGTGTGACAAACGACTGTTGGGCGCTCTCTCTCCATGTTAGCCACTGGCTCCACATCAGTACATGACAACCAACCCTGGCTAACGTAGGGTGTGTCTGGCAATGTAGACCTCCAACGGTGAGAAAGGCGCCGATACTTCGTGGGGTGAGGGGGCCATGCAAGCATGGGTTTCCACGAAGTATCGACGCCGCGAAGTCTGGCCGTTTCAGACGTTAGCGGATCACCGCTCCTTTTGCTCCCTCGGGCTTCAGTTGCGTGACTTCGATCGTGTCACGTACCAGCGTCGGGACGATCATCAGCGGAATCGTCGTCTTGCGTGCGACCGCGAGGGTGACGCTACCGAGCAGCAAGCGCGCCAGTCCGGTGCGCCCGTGGGTGCTCATCACGACGACACTGCCGGGCTTCGATTCAGTGAGGGCCAGCAGCGCCTCCGCCGGGATGCCTTCGAGCATCATCGTGTGGACGTCTACGTGCTCCGTCTTTTGCAGCCGCGCACGCACAGCGCCCAGATATTCACGCGCCACGCGCAGATCGTTGTCGGCGGCGTCGCGGGTGAGCGCATAGGTCTCGAAGCCTGTGGCCAGTGGCTGCACTGGCGGCAGCGCCCGCACGAGCACCAGCGAGCGTTTGTATTGGCGCGCCAGCCGCAGCGCCATCGGTAGCGCTCTTTCGGCGAGCGGGCTGCCGTCCAGCGGCACGATCACCTGTGTGTCGCTGTACTCCAGCAACTTGGGCTGCGCCGCGCGTGGTGCATGCCCTCGCGTCGCCATTGGCACGATCAACACGGGCGCCGCGCTCTGCGCCAGCACCTGCGCGGTCACGCTGGGGTGACGCAGCCCGTCTAGCAGACTGTGCGCTTCGGGCGATAGGATGATCAGATCGATTTCGTTGCGGTCAACGACGGTGGAGATAGCGTTGGCGACACCCTGCGTGCCGCCACCGCCAGCCGTCAGAACTTGTGCGCTGACGCCTGCCGCATCCAACTCATTCGCGGCTACTTCTACCTGGTGCGAAATGGCGAGCTCTTGCAGTGTGGCAGCGTTAGGCGCCGAGACGTGCAATAGCAGCACCCGCGCGTTCGTTTCGAGCGCGAGTTCACGGGCGACTGGGAGCGCATCTTCGGCGCGTTTCGTTCCATCGAGCGGCAGCAACATGCGGGTGAACATCAGCTAGCCTTCCTTTCTGAGACAACCTCGACGGTGCGAGATGGTTTCTCATCTGTATAGGGCGCCCGCCGTTGTCGCCGGGCCTCTAGTTGTAGCCTAGCGGCGCGGCGTCACAGTCCACTCACGTTGGGAAGGCCGACCATCACAACGGCATCACACAGCGACGGGAGCGCCGCCACAGACCCCCATTGGCCCGAGGCGGCGCTCCCGCACAAGCGCGGCGACTATGTCGCGCGAGTAAAGAATGACGAACTATGAGACGACTGCTGTCTGATGCGCTTTGACAGGTGTTGGTGGTGTCGACACGCGCTTTGGCATCGAGCGACTGAGCGAATTGAGCGCGCGGATGAAGATCCATCCGGCGACCACGACAACGCCCGCCATCGAGATCCACATGATGGTCAGTGCGAGTGTCGGGTGCGCGCTGCTCACCAGATTGTCGATCAGCCAGCCCAGGTGCGCTGACTGTGTGCCCGCTTCGACGGCGAAGACGAGCGGGAAGTAATACAGCGCCGACCCAAGGACCAGGAACACCGTCGCCAGACGGAACGCAGCGACATCATCATCCACACGGCGCGAGAGCTTCACCGCGAGCGTCAGCAGTAGGCACAGCGCGGCGATTGGCCCCGTGATGGGGAATGAGAGGGTGGCGACGAGGTTGGGCTGGAAGAAGATCAGGCTGAGGCCCAGCGTGATGAGCAACACGCCATCACGCATGAGCAGGTACGACATCCACCAGACATCAGCGCCCAAGCGCAGGCCGCAGCGGCGCAGGGTTCGCACGACATATGGGCGACCGATATGGAGCACGAGCGACATGGTCCACAGGGCAGGCAGGAACGCGACCAGTGAGGCGATCAACCATGTGGATCCGCCCTGTACGAGCGCCTGGGTAATGGCTGTTGCGATATCATCGGGTTTCATCTTGGTTCTCCGCTAGCTTCGATATCCTCTTCGGGCGAGGGTGACGGATGTTCAGCGCAGGATGCGCGAGCGATTGGGCTACACGTTTGGCGTAGGAGCAGGCTCGTTTGCCTCGGCGATCTCAGCGCGCCCACCTGTCCGCAGCGTGTACCACACGGCGATGGCGCCCATGATGGCCAGCAGCGCGACGGAGACGTAGGCGATGCCCACTGCCCAGAGCGGATTGGTGCTCGTGACCATGAAGTTACTGATGTTCGCCAGTTGCCCAGTCCCCAGGCCCAATGCCTGAACACCCAGGATATACGGAATGAAGTACAACGCAGCGCCCAAGCCGAGCAGGTACGTCACCGCGCGGAACGAGCCCGGGTTGTGATCGGGGTCGCCCATCAGCTTGATGAGCAGCACCGCGAAGAGGACCACCGCCGCCAGCCCGCCGGTGATCGGTAGGTTGTCAGCGAGGACGACATCCGGGAAGAAGAACATGAAACTCATCACGACGCCAGACACGATCAGGAAGTCGCGCAGCGCGATGTAGATCAGCCAGAGCAGGTCAGCGCCGAGTCGCAGGGTGAAGCGATCGATCATATCGAGAATGTAGGGGCGACCCAGGTGCAGCCCCAGCAGCGCGAGCCAGATGACAGGAAGCATCGCCGCGAGCGTTCCTTCGAGGAACTGTTCGCCTCCGGCATTCAGGCCAGAGATGATCGCGTTCGCCAGGTCTTGTGGTGACATTGAAGTACCTCCAGCGTACAGCTGCTATCGGGAACGGGTTGGCGACGCTACGCGTCCCTCATGGCCAACCAATTTGACAGAAGGACATAGGTAGGCGAGATCGCAGCGCAGGCATCGGCTGGCTTCGCGCCGCGCCGCCTCTTCGGTGAATCCCGCCGCATATTCGACCGCGCGCTCATGAGCCGCAATTCCTGACAGCAGTGGCATGGCTTCGCGCGGAGTTGGGTGAAGATCAAGCGTGATGTGGCCATCTGCCGGTAGCTCGGAGATGGTCTCGAACTCGTCCTCGGGCATCTCAGCGACTGCTTGAGGGGAGAGATGCTGCAGGAACGCGTGGATTGCGCGAGCCGCTTTGCGACCGTGCGCCGCCGCGTGGATGACCGTCTTGGGGCCGTACGTGATGTCGCCCGCAGCGAAGACACCAGGCGCCGCTGTCGCCAGGGTTTCGGGGTTGACGAGCAATCCGCCCCAGGCCGCCAGTTCGACACTCGTGCCTTCCGGCAGGAACGATGGATCAGGCGCTTCGCCAATCGCCACCAGTACGTTGTCAGCTTTCACTTCAAAGTCGCTGCCTGGCACTGGAATCATGCGCCCGCGGGCTGCATTGTCAGATGCGCCAGCGTCCTCGCGCTGCATGCGCTGGCAGCGGATCGTGGTGAGTTTGCCATTCGAGCCGAGCAGACGCATCGGCGCCACTAGCTCGAGCAGTTCGATGCCTTCGTCGAGCGCGGCGCGCACTTCCTCTTCTTGCGCGGGCATCTCGCCCTGCGTGCGCCGATAGAGGATACGCACTTTGCTGGCGCCTGACCGCAGCGCCGAACGCGCCGCGTCCATCGCCGTGCTGCCGCCGCCGATGACGGCGACCTCACCGCTGATGCGAGTGGCTGGGTCGAGGTTGAACTGCTTCAGGAATGTCGTCGCGGGAACAACACCTTCCAGTTCCTCGCCGGGAATCCGCAGGCGCTGGCTCTTCTGCGCGCCTACGGCGATCAGCACCGCGTCGTATTCGCGCTCGAGATCATTCAGCGAGACATCGCGGCCAATTGCGGTCTTGAGATGGAATGTGACACCCAGCGAGCGAATCGCGTCGATGTCGCGGTTGAGTTCCACACGTGGGAGCCGATATTCTGGAATGCCGATCGCCATCATGCCGCCCGCGACAGGCATCGCGTCGTAGATGGAGACCTGGTAGCCACGCCGCGCCAGATAGTAGGCCGCGCTCAGTCCAGTTGGCCCGGCGCCGACGATGGCGATGCGCTCGGAATATTGGTGTTTCGGCGCAGGGATCTGACGCTGCCAGGGCGAACCACGATCCGTCGCGAATCGCTTGAGATCGCGAATGGCGATGGGCGCATCAAACTCGCCGCGCCGGCAAACCGCCTCACAGGGGGCAGTGCAGACACGACCGCAGATGGCCGGGAAGGGATTTGGCTCGGACGCTACTCGTAGCGCCTCGTCATAGCGTCCCTGGGCAATCATGCTGACATACAGGCCGGCATTCGTGCCGACCGGGCAGGCAGCCTGGCACGGCGCCCGCAAATCTTCTTTGCGCTCACCCAGCCACGTGCGCCAGCTCTGCCAGGTGGCCTGCCGCTCGGCGACGCGCCACTCGTGGTTTTCGCCCCAGGGCGCCTCACCAGGCTCCTCAGGGGTCGCGCGGGTGTACTCATCGAGCGAGTGCCAGCCATTGTCGGCAGGCACAAAGGTCACTGGGCCGCGCTTCGCCAGCGTCACTTCGGCTGTGCCCGTGCCAATCGCGATAGCGTTGGTGGGGCATTCTTGCGCGCACACCTGGCAACCGATACAGGCATCCACCTGAACAGGCGCCAACATCATCCAGTCGCGAGTCGTGAAATCGATGGGAATGGGGCTGCGATTTTCCGAGGGAGTCGCTGGCTCGCCTTGGGCGCCTGGGCGGGTCATGTCCAGGCAGCGCACTGGACAGAGATCCACGCAGATGCCGCAGTTGATGCAGCGCTGCTCGTTCACCTGGAATCGATAAGCCATAGAGATCTCCTTTCGAGACCATCATTGGCGTCGGACGAGAATACCATGCCGCACAGACGAATTGGCTTCTCTACTTGGAGCCGACAACAATACGTGAAGTGTGCTGTTCGGCGCTCACGTCTTCATCTCAGGGTGTGAGGCAGATGTCTCATCGCGGTCACAAGTAGAGCAGGTGGCGCGACTCCTACAGAGGCGACGTTACGCGTGTTCAGTGGCTCCAGTGGACGATGAATCTTCGATGCCGACGAGGGCCAGCGCGCGATGGGCGATGCGACGCATATGTGTCGTGAGCGGAAAATTGGTCATGTCTGACAGCGCCAGGATGTTGAGATACAGGATGATGACGGACAGCGGCGGCATCAACGTATCGAGAGAAATACCTTCATTGAAGGCGTTTGCGACATCGATTCCCGGCAGGACGCCATCACCCATAAAGAAATGGAAGTTCACACACAGGAACGCACAGACCAGCGCCGCGAACGCCGCCGCGCTCATCTCGACAAGCGCCAAGGTATATTGCGGATCACCGTGCCGACGCACTGGCCCAAGCAAGAGCACGGCGCCGATCAGCAGTGCGACGCCAATCAGCGCCTCAGTGAATTCGATGGTGTAGCCGAAGCCCACGCTGTGCGGCAGGATGAACTGCTTGAGAAGCGCGACATACCAACCATTCGGGTTGTTTTTGATGCCGTCTTCTAGTGCGCCCGCCAGCTTCTGCGGGAAGTCACCGGCAAGCATCTTATTCGCTCCCGATACGAGCCATTCCCAGGCGAGAATGGCCTGCACCGACGCCGTGACATATCGCGCATCTTTACTCAGCATTATCCTGTCTCCTTGTTCTTCACCTGAACACTGTGACCCTCGCGCTGTGTCTTGCGCGGGTGTGTTGGTGGAAGTATGTAGATTCGCCGTCACAGAGACATCACAGGCGCATCGCAGGATGTCTCACGGCTATCACACCCTCTGTGAACCGCTGGGTCGAGGTGGCGTGTCTTTCTAGTAGGAGAGACATCGTGGCGCCAGCGCGATCTATCACGCTGTGATGTCGCTGTGACAATTTTGCGGCGCGTTGAGAGTCTGGTGAGACGCAACTTCCCTAACATGATGAGCGGCGCACGTCGTCAGCGGCATTGCGCGATGGAACCTCCAAGCAGTTCTAAGGGGAAGATATCTTATGTCTGTTGATGAGAAAGCAGTCGCAGTGGAGACGCCGCCGGCGGACGTTACCGAGCCTATCCAGCAGCCTGCCACGCCGGAACAGCGCCCCGCGCGCTCGATCTCTACGTGGGCGCCAACGACTGATGAGCTCAATGAGATGGAGCGGGAATTGAACCGCACCGAAGCCGAGCGGCAGGCGAGTCACGTTCCGGTGACGGTGCAGCAGTGGCCGGCGTGGCTTCAGCGGCAATGGATCGCTTCGCAGCGTCGCCGCGCGTGGCAGATCGAGCATCCGCCAACTCTGGCGCAGCGCGTGGTATCACCCTGGGGGATGCTGACGATTGGTGTTTTACTACTCGTTTTGTTCGGTGGTTTCGGCCTTGGCGCCGCCTTCACCAACTCGGGTAATTCCACTTCGAACACCGCGACAACTTCCAGCTCTAGCAGTTCGAGCAACTCGAGCAGCATGTCGAGCATGTCGAATTCGAGTAGCCAATCTACGTCGAATGTGCCGGACGCGACGCAATCCTACGGCAATCAGCCCGCGCACTTTGTCATTGATTCAGATGGCGTCAAGCACTTCACGATGACGGCGCAACAGGTCATGTGGCAGCCAGTCAAGGGCCAGAAGGTCTTGGCCTGGACGCTGGATGGCACGGTCCCAGGGCCGACCATTTCGGCCACGGCGGGCGATCATATTCGCATCACAATCGTCAATCACTTGCCCGAAGCGACTGCCATCCACTGGCATGGACTCGAAGTGCCTACTGACAACGACGGCGTGCCGCCGATTGGCATGAAGCCGGTTCAGCCAGGACAGTCATATACGTATGACTTCACGCTTCAAGATCAAGATGCTGGCACGCACTGGTATCACAGCCACTATGACGATCTGAAGCAGGTTGGCGGCGGCATGTATGGCGCGTTCATCGTCGCGCCGCGCCCGGGCAGCCCACAGTATCAGCCGATGATGCAGGCGCTAAAGGCTGATGTGGATCAGACAATCTTTATCGGCACGCTGGGTGGCTACTTCGTCATGAACGGCAAGAGTTTCCCCGATACGCAGCCGCTCACGCTCAAGCACGGCCAGACAGTGCACCTGCGGCTGATCGGCGCGGATACGCAGATGATTCACCCGATGCACCTGCACGGTCACAGCTTCAACGTGGTAGCCACGGACGGACATATGCTTCCGGCGCCATACCTGAAGGATACGCTCGACATTTCCCCGGGCGAGACGTATGACGTGACCTTCTATGCCTGGGCGGCTCCTGGCAGCGTCTATCCGTTCCACTGCCACATCCTGACGCACTTGATGAACCCAGGGCAGTCTGAAGGTGAGATGGGCGGGCTGATCACGCTGGTCGAATACCAGAAGTAGAGCGGTCAGTACCCAGCCGTGTGAGATCAGAGAGGGCGTCTGCGCAGTCGCAGGCGTCCTCTCTCGTGCCATGCTCACGCTCGCGCAGTTTCCAGTGCGGACTTCTCAGCAGGCTTTCGAAAGAGCCACCCGAGGACGACAACCACCATCGCGAGGGCTGCCCCCAGCAGCATCGTCACAGGCGCGCCGTAGAGGCTTGCGGCCCAACCAGTCAGCAGATAGCCCGGCGGAACTGTGCCATCGAGGAAGAGGATGTTGACGCTCATCACACGCCCCTGCAAGTGATGTGGTGTGATGAGTTGAATCAGGGTCATAGCGAGCGTGACCATCGCCTCCTCGCCAATGCCTATGATGACGAGCGCGCCCAGCGATGGGATGAAGGACTGCGACAGACCGAACGCTACCTCCAGCACACAGACAACCGCGCCAAAGAGCAGCACATTTGCTATGGTCGGCTTGATCTTGCCCCACGCCAGCACGAGCGCCGCCAAGAGAGAGCCCATGCCAAATGCGGCTGACATGAAGCCGAACCCCTCCGCGTGGACATGCAAGACCTCAGTCGCGAAGAGCGGCAGCAGCACATTGAAGTTGGAGCTAAAGAGGAGATGTAGTCCGACAACGACGATCGCCAGGATTAGCGCTGGCGTCCGCCAGATGAAAGCAAAACCCTCGCGCAGGCTGCGCCAGGCGACGGGCTGTGGCTCGGTGTCGCCTGGCCGTTGCGGCGCTACGTACAGTTCGCGTGGGTTCATGAGCGCGAGCGCGGCGACGATGACGAGATAACTGATCGCGTTGATCAGGAAGAGTGATGCGACGCCGCTGGCCGCGATGATGATGCCGCCGAGGCTTGGCCCCAGGACGCGCGCAAGATTCATCACCGTGGAGTTCAGGGCGACCGCATTCGGCAGGTCGTCGCGTCCCGTTAATTCTGAGACGATAGCGAAGCGTGCGGGCTGCGCGAGGCAATTTACGAGGCCCAGCAGTGGCGCGAGCAGATAGAGATGCCACATCTGGATGTTATGCGTGAAGACCAGTCCCCACAGCGCGAGCGCCTGCGCCGCGGAAGCGACATACATCGCGATCAGGATCGCACGCTTGGGCCAGTGATCGGCGAGAACACCAGCAAAGACGGAAAAGAGCAGCACCGGCAGCAATTGGAGCGCGCCCACCAGACCAAGCTGGAAAGCGCTGTGTGTCAATTGCAGCACGAACCACGCCTGCCCAATCATTTGCATCGATGAACCCAGGACATTGACCAACTGACCGAAGAAATACAGCCGGTAGTTGCGGTGGCGCAGGGCTGAGAGGGCTCGCGCCAGGCCGCGCGGTGGTGGTGGTGGAGTGGGGTCTAGCTCAACGCGCACATCGGGAGTCTGTTCTGTCATGCAAGCGTTCCCTCCCTGTCGCAGGCATGCGAAGCCGCAGGACAGTGAAATCTATCCCGTAGGCGCGCAAAGCGGTCGGTCAACCAGCGTATCACGGATGGGAAAGCGACGTCTACAGCATGGGAGCGTGAGCGCCGTGGCGTAGGAGCCTCAATGCACGTTCGACCCTTGACAAGCGGACCGTGTCATGTTACATGACACATGACTCATGTGTCACTCGTGGAAGGAGCAATTTCTCGGCGAGTCGTCCAGGCAATGTCGCCAGCGAACGATCAGGAGGTGACCCCGTGCG
>DASVZC010000125.1:0-51394 GCA_036391835.1 Ktedonobacterales bacterium
AAAGACTTCCTCGATCGCACGGAAATAGGGCTCATACGGCATCCCTTTGTACATGTGGACGGCGATATACGCCGAATCACGTTGATAGGCAGGGCTGAGCCAGATGTCGTCAGCGCGGACAAAACGGCATTCGATCGGGAAGCTGACCGCGAACCGCTTGCGATTAATCACCGATTCGATCTCTCGCAGCGCCTCAGAAAAGCGCTCGGCCGGGATGTTGTACTCCATCTCCTGGAAACGCACATCGCGCGGAGTAGCGTACAACCGATGGCTGTAGTCAACAGCAGTGGTCGAAGCTATACCCCATGCCGAAATCTTGTTCACAGTCGCACTCGTCGCAGGCGCAATACGACTTAGTTCGCACAGTGCGCCAAAGACGCCATTCTCCAGCACAACGCGGTTGAACTCGGTCCAGGCGTTGGCGCTGGTTGGCTTTGCGTCCGTTTCGTTGGTGAATTTCGCCTGCGCCCACTGTGTATACGGAAACCAGAAGAACTCGAAGTGACTGTTCTGGCTCTTGTACTCTTCCAGATGCTCTAACAACGACCCAAGACGCTCACGGCGCGTCTGATAGCGTAGCCGCTTGGCAGGCACAATCCGCAGCGTAACCGAGGCGATGACGCCAAGAGCGCCAAGTGAGACCTGCGCCGCCTTGAAGAGGTCGGGATTGCGGTCCGCCGACACTTCGACGACTTCGCCTGTCGCCGTGATGAGCGTGAGCCCAGCGACCTGCGTGGAAAGCGACCCGAATTGTACGCCCGTGCCATGCGTCCCCGTGCTAATCGCGCCGGTGATCGTCTGCACGTCGATATCGCCGAGATTCTCCTGCGCTACGCCACGCTCCAGCAGCGCATCCCCCAGCAGTTTCAGCGGCGTACCCCCCAACACCGTCACAAGCCCTCGCTCGGCGTCGAAGTTGGTAATGCCGCTCAACCGATCCATTTGAACCAGGGTATCGTCGGTCTCAACGAGCGGCGTAAAAGAATGGCCCGAGCCAACCACGCGCACGTGTCGGCCTGCCTTTGCGCGCTCGGCGACGAGCAACGCAAGCTCATCCATCGATCCGGGCGTCGCTACTTCTCGTGGCGCGCTCGTCACTGAGCCGGACCAGTTGCGCCATGTGGCAGCCCGCCGAGACTCGTTTCGCCCAGACATCGATGCCTCCATACCTACAGAAAACACTGCCCATCACCACGATAGGTCGTCGCTTCACCAACTATCGAGCCACCTTGGACTAGTACGAGCCGCGCAAACCGCTCGCAGAGTTCCCCTGCCTTGCTATGGCGGAAGAAGATCGGATCACCCAGGCTGATCTTCTCCGGGCCAGCGTAGCGCACAGGAGTCTGCGTCTCACCAGCGCCCTCGAGTGGATCGAGCCACGCGTCCGCTGGAAGATATGGCCGCGGCAGACGATCAGCGCCCGGCGCGCCCGACGCCACATAGCCACCACCCAGGCAGGTGAATATCCCCGGCGCGGGCTGGCGCACGACCTCGACCGCGAAACCGACTGCTGGCAGATAGCGAAAATCACGGTAGTTGTCAAACAGCGCTGGCGAAAAGAACGCTGAACCTACGGTCAACTCCGTCACGACTGGCTCCGTCCGGGTAGTCGCCATGCTGCCAGAGCCACCACCGTTGACGAATCGCAACTCTCCGCCGAGCGCCTGTATGCTCCTGACCACTTCCGCGCGCCGCTCCGCGACCATGCCGACCGAGCGACGCTTCAGCACGCGCACAAGGCTGTTTTTGAGCGCCTGCCGTGGGTAGTTGTCACCAACTCCCGCAATCTGCGCTTCGTAGCCCATCACACCGTCGAGAATCAAATGCGGCGATGCCAGCACACGCTCGATGATCGGTCTCGCGTCTGCAGCGGAGTGAATGGGCGAGCGCCACACGCCGAAATGAAGTCCAGGAATGTCGAGTGACAGATCCACGTCGAGGCAGACAGGTAGGCGGACATCGAACCCCCTTGCCACCATCTCGATGCGCTCGACCTGTTCCAGCGCGTCTACCATGAACGTAATACGGCTTCCTGCCTGTGTCGCCCGCGCCACATCCGCGATGTCTTCTTGATGCATACATGGATACCCAATCAGGATATCCTCGATACCGTGTTCTGAAAGGAATCCGGCTTCGCGCGCAGTCAGACACATGACGCCGATGAAGCAGGGATCAGCAGCAAGGATGCGCTTCAGTGCTGCCACACACCGCACTGACTTACTCGCGACACGAATTCGCTTACCGCCAGCCCGGGCGACTACCTGACGGATATTCTCATCGAGCAAATCGAGGTCGAGGAAGGCAAACGGCATACGCGTGCCAGCGAAGATTTGCTTATATTCAGCGTAGGACCGCGTCAGACTACTTCCGGTGGTTGACGAGGCTGATGGACCCACGTTCCCTGACTTGAGCATATGTCGCTCCTCTTCTCGTGTCGGTGGTCGTGCTATTCAGAGCCCGCACGTGTAGAAACATCGTCATGCTGACTGAGTGAGAGCATCTGTGTCGCCGCGATCAACTGCTGTAAATCCTGCTGTGCGCGTTCAGTATCACGAGTGCTGATGAATTGAAGGATCATCCCGTCGAGCCCGCCGACAATGAAGCGAGCAATCGCCTCGGGAGGCTGCGCAGTCGTTGTGTTCGTCGCCACGCACACGGCTTCGATGAGTTGGGCGACGATGCCGCAATAGCCCTCATATTGGCGTTTCGCTAGCCATGCGGACTCCGGCCGCCTCAGCGCGTACAACGTCAATTCATATTGGAGTACCTGGAGTTCGGGAGCCTGCCTGACATGCTCCCAGAACGCCTCGATAGCCGCCGCGACAGCCTCCGCAAAGCCACGATCGAGCGGAGCCGTGGCGCCGATGATCTCCCCGGTCCGGCGCATCATGTCTTGAAGCACCGCATAGAGCAGTTCGTCTTTACCACCAAAGTAGTAGCCAATCATCGCCTGATTGACGTGTGCCTCGCTGGCAATCTTGCGTGTCGTCGTCTCAGCGAGTCCGTCCCGCGCCAGCACTTGCACGGCAGCCTGGATGATCGCCGCGCGGCGCTCTTCGCCTCCCGCGTTTCTAGACATCCCATGCGCCCCCAGGAAATCCTACGTGGCGACCAGCGCCGAGGACCAACATCACAATTTGCTCACAAATTATTCAAGCGATTGACGAAATAATATCGATCGAGGAATCTCCTGTCAAGCGCCTCCGCTTGACGCCGCCTTCAACGCTAGTAGGCGCTTCGCCTGCGTGAGACAATAGGGGAGGAACGCTGACCGCACGCCAGAGACTGACGCTGCGATGCCGTGCGAAAAGGGACGCCGTATGAAACGCAATGATGACATTTGCGACGTCGCGGGAATACTCGTTGGCCATGACACAAATCTCGACGCCGTTACTGGCTGCACCGTCGTGCTGTGCGCTTCGCCTGCGGTCGGGGCAGTTGATGTGCGTGGTGGCGCGCCCGCGACGCGCGAGACAGATCTCCTCTCGCCAGTCGCGATGATGCGAGAGACGCATGCTATCACTCTGAGCGGTGGCAGCGCGTTTGGCCTCGACGCCGCGACCGGAGTCGCACGGGCGCTCGAAGCGCGTGGGATAGGATATGACGTCGGTGTTACACGAGTGCCCATTGTCCCGGCGGCGTCACTCTTTGATCTTGGAATCGGTCGCTCCGATGTCCGCCCGGACGCGGAATCAGGCGCACGCGCGCTGGCAGCCGCTACCAGCGGGCCAGTGGCGCTAGGTTGCATCGGCGCAGGCACGGGCGCTACCGTCGGCAAGATGGCGGGACTTGAATGGGCGGTTAAATGTGGCATCGGTAGCGCCAGCGCGGTTCACCCAGTCGATAACTATACCGTAGGTGCGCTAGTAGCGGTGAATGCAGTGGGCGACATTTACGATGTAGCCACTGGGCGCCTCGTCGCTGGCGCACGCGACCCCAGCGGACAGGGCTGGTTGCGACGTGAGAAAGGTTCAGCCCCCGCCACTCAGGCGTATTCTGGCGCGAACACGACCCTTGTCGTCGTGGCTACCGATGCGCCGCTCAACAAGTCAGACCTGACCAAGGTAGCGCAACTCGCCCACGATGGACTCGCTCTGGCAATACGGCCCGCGCACACTCCGCTGGATGGGGATATCGTTTTCGCGCTCTCCACCGGCCAGGACGCAGCCTCCGCGCCACCTGTTACCCCAATCAAGCTTTCCGATATCGGTGTACTTGCGGTTGATGCAGTGACGCGAGCGATTGTGAAGGCCGCACAGACGGCGACATCACTTGGCGGGACACCTGCAGTACGCGATCTGAATTGGCGCTAGGTGCGCGTCTCGCTATCATGCGTTAGCGGCAATTCCCATCACTGATTACATAACATATAGCCTGCAAGCGGAATTGACACCAAAACCATCCTATAGCTGGCACATGGTCATTTCTTTCTTGGTCGCTTCTACAAACATTGATTACAAACGGATTCATGGCTACAGAGTCAAGCGAAAAGTGTTAGCTGATTTACATAATGATTAGTACTAATACCTGTCACGCTAGTACTTCCACTGTGGGCATTCAGTCCTGATTGGGATTCTCCCCTTCCCAACCTTGTATAGTCATGAACGTGCCTTGCGCAGGACGCGCACGCCGGATGCGAGATCTGGCGGGGGGGTTCGCAGGTCAGTGGCGATTTCGCCTGACTGCCGCGACTGAGTGGATCTCAAAAGTATCTGGCCGAGTCTGGGGACGCCCTGCTTGGCCAAGGAGGTAAAGAGTCGCAGTTGACAGCTGCGATGGCTCCGCAATGGCGGAGTTCAACGGAGGTTTCCTAGTGCACCGCGTTTCCCACTATGCCCGTAACGTGTTCTCTCACCTGCTCTCGGCCCACAAGGCTTTGATTGTCACTGGCGCGCTCGCCACCGCGATTGTTGGCGTAGGCGCTTCAACTCCCGCTCAAGCCCGCGGTAATCACCTTCGGTACCACCGTGGGTATACAGTCCAAGGCAACTGGCTGTGCTATGGTTGGTCTGGTGGCGTGTACCACTGCACACGCAACTGGGCGATCATCAATGGCAGCTACCACTCACATAGCTCGTGGGTGCCCAGCGCCGGCCAGCGCAGCACTGCCGTTCGCTCGACCCGCAGCACTACCGTGCACACGGCTCAACCGACCTATTCCACAGGCGCAGCAAACCCCGGCACACAGGGCGTGATCAACGAAATCCGCGCCGTGTTCGGTCCGTACGCTGGCAGCGCGCTGGCGATCGCCCGCTGTGAGTCTGGCTACAATCCGAACGCCTATAACCCCACGCCAGTCGCTGGCGCGCACGCTGAGGGCGTCTTCCAGATTCTGGGTACGAGCACATGGCGCACCACGTCCTACGCCAACCAGTCCCCGTACAACGCGTATGCGAACATTCACGCTGCGTACGAGATCTTCCAGCGCGACGGCTACAGCTGGCGCGAATGGCAGTGCCGCGCGTAGTTCGTATGCATTGGGCTTCGATTCTCGAAGCCCAATGCTTCCCTGCCACGAGAGGCGTGCGACCACGCCTCTCGGGACACTGACAGCGAACATGTCCAACGCGCGTATCGCCTGGACGTGACAAGCTCGGACGCGAGCCCTGTAGACCCGACTGCGCCTAACGCCGGGTACGGGAAACCGCTGTATCGCACACCTGGTGACCGAGGAGATCTATCGCAGTGACGCCCAACGTATGGCGCCAGTGGTAATTGATCAAACAGACACTCAGATAGGTGTGCTGAAACCGAACGGGCCGCAGTGAAGCGGCGCCTTACCCATGTTGTCCGGCTAGGCTTTCCTGACGCTCACGCATCAGGCGGCCCAGCCGGATAAGCGTTTCCTGATGGATTCGCTGAACTCCTCGAGGCGCAAATCGCCGCTCGAAAAATCCCCCAATGCCAGTCGCTCGGCTCTCCCACTCACTCGAAAGTCGCACGCGAACGTGCGCGCCCGGTCCCACATGTTCGATCTTCCATCGTGTGGTGTAGGTCGAAGCCAAATCGCGCTCCGTCAGCATCTGGCTCGGTTCGTTCTCTACAACCTCCATGCGGTATGCCCGCTCACGGCCACCAGCTTTCAATGTAAAGCTCAGAATGGCGGCTCCGCCGATTGGATCCCGCTCGGCCTTGTAGCCCTCGTAATTGTCTGGAAGTATCTGCGCCCGCGCGCCAGAGTAATCCGTCAGCGCCGCCCAAACCGCCGCAGCATCGGCATCGATGATACGATCTGCGCTGCTCGTAATCCGTGGCATACATACCCTCCAACCCCTCGGTCGCTTCAACTTCCGGACTTCTTCGCGTCTCTCAATTCTTGGCGTTGAAGCGAAGCAGTAGCGTCGCCAGTGGTGGCAACGTCAGCTCCAGTGATTGCTCCATACCGTGCGCTGGAATAGATTGTGTCTTGAGTGCGCCGCTATTCATCACACCACTGCCGCCATACCGAACGTCGTCAGAGTTCACAACCTCGGTGTATGTTCCAGCCAATGGCATTCCCACCCGATACCCATGTCGCGGCACGGGTGTGAAATTGCCGACAACGACCACGAGATCACGTCGATCGCGACCCCAGCGAGCGAATGAAACGACACTTTGCGCGGCGTCGCTGCCATCGATCCACTGGAAACCTTCTGGCTCCGCATCATGGTCATGCAAGGCAGGCGCCGTTCGAAGGATCGTATTCAGCGATTTCACAAGCTCACGCAGTTGGCGGTGTCGATCCACAAGTGGATCGCTTTCATCGAGCAGCGCCCAATCGAGGAATCCCGCAAAGTTCCACTCTGCCCACTGGCCAAACTCGCCGCCCATAAACAGCAGTTTCTTGCCAGGGTGGCCATACATGAAGGTGTATAGCGCACGGAGATTCGCGAACTGCTGCCAGTGGTCACCTGGCATCTTGTTGAGCATACTGCCCTTGATGTGTACGACCTCGTCATGCGAAAACGGCAACATGAACCGCTCTGAGAACGCATAGACGAACGAGAATGTCATCTCACTTTGGTGGAATTGCCGATGGACTGGCTCGCGATGGAAATACTCCAGAATGTCGTGCATCCAGCCCATGTTCCATTTATAGGAAAAGCCAAGCCCACCTTCACTCACGGGCTGCGTCACGCCCGGCCAGGCAGTCGACTCTTCGGCGATCACCAGCGCATGCGGGAAGCGCTCGTGCACAGCGGTATTGCACTGCCGAATGAATTCAATCGCCGAAAGGTTTTCGCGGCCACCGTATTGATTGGGTACCCATTGCCCCGGCTTTCGCGAATAGTCGAGATAGAGCATCGAAGCGACGGCGTCTACTCGCAAGCCGTCAATGTGGTACTTGTCGAGCCAGAACAGCGCATTCGTGATCAGGAAGTTGCGCACCTCGTTGCGACCAAAGTTGAAGATGAGCGTGCCCCAATCGAGTTGCTC
The DNA here is from genome assembly GCA_036391835.1 of Ktedonobacterales bacterium. GTDB lineage: Bacteria > Chloroflexota > Ktedonobacteria > Ktedonobacterales > JADMIN01 > JAKAIY01. The sequence goes on from DASVZC010000125.1 coordinate 7,417, forward strand.
GCCCTGACGCGGATCTGCGTGCTCATAGATGTGCGAGCCGTCAAAGTGGCCCAGGCCGTGCTCGTCTTTCGGGAAGTGCGCTGGCACCCAGTCGAGCAACACGCCGATTCCATGCTGATGCATCACATCAACGAAATACATGAAATCCTGCGGCGTACCAAAGCGACTGGTCGGCGCAAAATATCCCGTGACCTGATAACCCCATGAACCATCAAAGGGATGCTCCGCAATCGGCATTAACTCGACGTGGGTATAGCCCATCTCTTTCAGATATGGCGCGAGTTGATCGGCGAGGGCTCGATAGGTAACCTGGCCACTCGCGGCAGCGCCGTCTGGGTCTGCTTTCCAGGAGCCGGCGTGAACCTCATAGACGCTGATGGGTGCGTAGAAAGCGTTCGCTTCGACGCGCTGACGCAACCATGCGTCGTCACCCCATGTGTATCCACCTAGATCCCACACACGCGACGCCGTTCCCGGCCGCAATTCCGCCGTCAATGCGTACGGATCAGACTTGAGCACCCGATAGCCGTTGTTCCATGACAGAACAGCGTACTTATATAGCGCCCCTACGGTGATGCCGGGCAAGAAGAGTTCCCAGATGCCATTCGAGCGAAGGCGCATGGGAAGCGCGCGGTCATCCCAACCGTTGAAATCGCCTACGACGCTCACTCGTCGGGCATTTGGCGCCCAAACCGCAAATGACACCCCATCTACGTCATTGACGCGGCGCGGATGCGCGCCAAGTCGCTCATAGAGTTCCTGATGCGTACCTTCGCCAATCAGATACAGGTCGTAGTCGGTGAGCAGTGGCGGAAACGCATAGGGATCATAGCTACGCTCGACAGGATGGTCATCCCGCTCTACTTCGAACTGGTAGTCGGCGAACACGTCACCCGGCATGACGACGCTAAATAGTCCCTCGTCACGCAGCCTCTTCATGGGAACGGCCGCACTAGACCTCATACGACTGGCGCCCGCGGCAGCGCGCTGCGCGACAACACGCACGGAGGTGGCGCCTGGGATGAAGGCGCGAATAATCGTCACTTGCTCGCCATTCAGCTCTACCGTGCGACGACCAAGCACGTCGAACGGCGCGCCATGACGACCATGCACGAGCGCTTCGATGGCGCCGTAGTCCAGCGGATCGACAAGCGCTGGAGTGTGTGGCTCCACTTTCTTACCCATCGCGTTATCCTCACTCATTTGCGGTGATATAAAGAGCGCCCCCAGCGTGGCGGCTGGTGGGCGCTGGCGCACATGCTTATTCTACAGACGGGCTGCGATGCGCAAACGTATCGGCGCGCTATCTCGCGAGCGCCTCGGGATGCACTTTGGTGTAATACCGCATGTACCCCTGCGCGCTCATCAGATAGTTGGTGGCCAATTCATAGCGACGCGACGCCTCTGGGTCGTGCGATGCATGTGGAGCGTCGGCCGCATGTGCGATCTCCGGATCAGACGCAGCCGCAAGATCGTTGGCCAATTGCTGATCTGACCTTCCCTCACGCATGCCAGAGGCCACAATTGCACCCCAATCATGCAAACGGTGGTCCAACTCGGCGAAATGCTCGTCGCTTCCTGCGGCTGGGCCAAAATGCGGGAGGTAGAGTGACTTCGCCTGTAGCCCGCGAAGCCGGTCGATCGTGCTCGACCAGTCCTCCAGGTTGAGATCTGGTGGTGGCGTTGGTGGCCGCACATAGGACACACCTTCGAGGCGAACGCCTGCCGCGTCGCCAGGGAACACCGCCGAATTGGCGGGGTCATGATAGGCGACATGGTGAATCGCGTGCCCCGGCGTATACAGCACATCCAGCGTGCGCTCGCCGACCCGCACCTGTGAACCTTCGTCGAGCAGCGAGATATGATCCTCGGGTACTGGCAGCATCTCGCCCCATAACCGGCGCATATGCTCACCATAGATGCGTGATGCGCTCGAGATCAACTTCTCGGGATTGATGAGATGCGGCGCCCCAATGTGGTGCACATGCACCTGCGCATATGGCGCGTGCTTGAGCAACGGTCCGGTGGCGCCCGCATGGTCGAGGTGGATGTGTGTTAACAGGATATGCTCGATCTGCTCCGGCTCGTGTCCTGTCGCACGAATGCCCGCAAGCAGCGTATCGAGTGTGGCCGCCGAACCGACATCCACCAGCGCCAGGCCTGCGGGACCGGTCAACAGATAACTGGCGATGACGCCGGGTTCGCCTTGGAAGAGTGTATCGATCAGCCAGAGGTCTGGCTTAAGTTGGCGCACATTCGGCGCGGATGCTGTCATAGCTAACCTCTCTCAGGGGCTAAGACTCGTCACTAACGCTGCTAGCTGGCAAGCTGCGTGCGAGGTCCCTGTGGCATCAGCATACACGAAATCGGCGAACACCGTTGTGGCATGTCAGAGCAGGTGGCCGCTTCTGCAAATCGGACTAGCACGACATGATAACATAGCATTGGGCGCCGAGGGTGTTGCCTCCACCAGAACCAATCGCCACTCCATCCGTTTCCATCCGTTTCCATCCGTTTCCACAAGCGATGACAACTCATATCTATTGACGAGGGCAACAAGTGACGAGCGCTACTCCACGACCGGTCGCTACAGAGCGCCCATCCGCCTACACTGGCGCAACTCTCATCACCGCAACCCTGGCCGCGTTGGCAGCTGTCTTCGTCCTCGTCTTCGTCATGGGGCGCGACCTCTCACGCCTTATGGCTGAATTAACCCCAGATCTGCCCTCGCTGCAGGCGCACAATCATATCCTCGCGATCGTACTTGGCGTGCCGGCATGCTGCGCAGCGCTGGCGGCGATGGCCACTATTCGCATCATCTGGGCGATCCGCATCTCGCGTTACATGCGGACGGTCCGCTCCTATTGCGAGGCTCGACTACGCCGTGATGCGCCATTGACCGCGCTTGGGTTGGCCCCACGTGGATTGCGCGTGAGCGACAAGCCAGACGAAACCAGCGCATCCCGACCGCTCGCCGACCTCCTGCCAGGCGCCTCGCGGATCATGCTGCTGGGCGCAACTGGCGCCGGAAAATCAACGGCGCTACTGTCCTATGGACGTTCACTCGCCGCTCATTCGCTGCTCTATCGGTTGCTGTTCGGGGTATCGCGCGAAACATTGCCTGCCATCATTTCTCTCCCCGGCCTCGCACGCACACTCGACGACACCAACCCGTCTCTGATGCCATACCTCAGATCGTTGCTCACCCGTCTGGGAACTGAGGGTCTCGGCAAGCGCACGGATCAACTGTTGCGCGCGGGGCAAATTGTCATTCTCTGTGATGACTATGATCGCCTTGATGACGATGAGCGTGAACGTGTCAATCACGCATTGGCGCTGCTGAGCGCCAAACCGTACAGCGCTAGCCATGTCATCGTATCGTGCGAGATGAGCGTCTATCAAGCCGTAGTCGACGACCTGGGCTCACTGGCAGACTTCACCAACATACACATCGCGCCGATACAGCTCGCTGACCTGAGCGCAGCGCTCAAAAAACGCTGGAAGCCGCCGACTCCCCCAACGACGCGCGCAAAGGGCCGAGCTACCGCCGGGATGGCGGCTCCGACGCTCACCAGCGAACTCCGGGCGCGACCGCTCAGTATCTCCCTGGGAACGGCGGCGCTCGCAGCGGCCCTCACGGAGAATGTGAGCGCCCATCCAACCATCGCATGGAGTCGCGCAGAACTCCTCCGCGAGCAGATCAAGACCGCGAGCGCCAATACGCATGTTCGCGACCTCGACGATACACTCTCCCCCCAGGATGCTGATGACGATGACAGGCAACCCGCCCTGGTGTGGACGGCGCTCGCCGCATCGCTCCAGGAGGCGCGTGTCAGCTATGTGCCAATCGATCTGGAACGCACCATCGGCGAAAATGTGCTGGACTGGCTCGCTCAGCATGCGCCACCGGCTCCGACAGACTTCGCCCTCAGTAATCGCCCAGATTTCCTGCTCGCACGCATCGAGCGCGACATTCAAGTTGGTCTGCGCACGGGTGTATTGAGGCGCGGATTGGACGGTATGACGCTCGGATTCTCACATGCGTTGGCGCAAGCGGCTGCGGCGGCATGGTGGTTCGATCTGACTGATGATGGCCTGGGGAGACTCAACAGCCAACTACTTCGGTCACATTGGGCGCTGCCGGTCGCACTGTGGACGGGCGCACAAGACAAGCCGACCGATCTGGCTCAGCGCATCTTCCGATTTGCGAATTCCCCGGACAGCATCGCGCAGCGCGCTGGCTTTGTCGACAGCCAGAACGTCTATCCTCGCGCATTGGCCCTGTCACTGGCCTCTGTCCTTGAAGGGGTCACGCCGCAACTTGCCCGCCTCATCACCGCTCGCAATACAGGCAATCCGGACTTCATGATCTTGCAGCAAGGACTACGCGACCTGCTCGATGCCTGCGCTGTCTATGGCGCCGATCCGACACAGCGTTTGCGGCTCACACGCGCGCTGGATCGTGTGCAGCAGGAAATCGGTACAGAGTTTGTGGCCTATCTAGGATGGCTTGCTCGTGAGACCAATTTGGATCGACTGCTGCGCGCGCAATTGATCACCGTCCTCGGTATGACCGCGACACCTGAAGCGCTCGAAGCGCTGATCGACCTTCTCATCCATACCGACCCCATCATGCGGCAAGCGGTGGATCAGGCATTCGTCTATGCCGGCGCGCGTGCGATTCCGGCAATGCAGACGGCCGCGCAGTCGGGGTCAACGCCACTTCGCCGCCGAGCAGAGGAGACACTTCGACTCCTCGGAGCAAAAGCCCCAGGCGCAGGCGAGCAAGTAAGTGTAGCCGCACGCGCCGGCCTGAATAGCGATGACGCCGCCCAACGACGCGTGGCTGTCACCACATTGAGCGCCATCGGAGCATCAGAAGCGCTCAACGATGTCATTGCCCGGCTCGACGACGTAAATGGCGATGTGCGCGTGGCCGCCGCCATCGCGCTCGGTCAGCTTGGCGGCAAACGCGCGCTCCTTGCGCTGCGGCGACGCGCGACGAGTGATGACGCAAACCTTCGGCTAGCGGTTGCGCAGGCGCTTGGCCAGGATCCGGCGCCAGCATCTACTCCCACGTTGCTGAAACTGCTGTCCGACCGAGATGCTCGTGTACGCGCCGCCGCCGCTGCGTCTCTCGGCGTGCTCTCAGACAAACGCGCCATTGGCCCATTGCGTCAGGCCTCAGAAGATGCCGACCCCTGGGTACGCCATGCCGCGCAGACAGCGATACGCCGCTTCACACGCATCTAGCCAGCGGAGGCTACATGTAGCGGTTGTGATATTGATCTGGGGTTGGCCCCGAACCGCCTTCCAGCGTGTCGAGCCAACCATGCTCATGGTCAATCTTCACGCCGCGCGCCTCGCTCTCGGCGAAAGTAATGTAAGGCAACACATGTCCTTGCAGCGGGAGGCGATTCTTCACGCGGCCCAGATTCACGTCAGCCTGCGCTTTGAGCGCCGCAAAGCCCTTTTCCACGTCCTGGAGTTCAGCGCCTTCCTGCAGTGATGCCTGCAGGTGCTCCATCCAGAGCGCCAGTCGAGTCTCTGTCGCCACGCGCGAATCGGCCAGCGCAATGTTGAGTTCCGCGTCACCGCCAAATCCCCGGCTATTGAGATTGGCCGATCCAATCGTGATCCACTGGTCGTCCACGATGCCTACTTTGGCGTGCACGTAGACAGGGCGATAGAAGATTCCGCCCGCCAAATCTTCGCTTTTCGAGTCAGAGCCCAGCGTCAACGTTAAAAGCCGCCCAGCGGCGACCGCTTCAGGGGAGCGTTCCCGCAATTGCTTCATGGTCGCATCAGTGAATTCACGTCCACAGTTGGGATGGTCAGGCACGACAATGCCAACCCACACTCCGCGCTCGATCGCATCGCCAAGCGCTTCGAAAAACGCTTCCAGGTCAGGCGCCTTGCCACCCCAGAGCACAGTATCTATGCCACGGAAAATCTCCGACCACAGATACTGACTCTCAAGATAGATGTAATGGCGTGCCGAGCGCACGGCCTGCGTGTACGCCTCACGCAGGGTGAAAATCCCCTCAGGCGCGAAATCGTAGGTCGCTTTGGGTATCGAGCGAATAATCTGGGCTCGAGCGCCACCAGCGATAGGCGCTGGAACATCGGTCGGCAGGCTACCTGGCCAGTCTGGACCCTTACGCCGCTGAGCGACTTCCATCCAGCGCTGGATGATATTGTCGCGCACGTCTGCGACAGCCGGCCCCTGGATGCGAATGTGCGCATCGTGCCAGGGGTGCATCGAAGCGGTGTGCGCGGAGCCTCGCTCTGGTGATTCCGCCGGATGATAGTGCGTATCCCAGCGATCATAGTCACCATTTGCCTGGAAGGTGAGATCGATGCCGCCGACGAACGCCACGCGCCCATCGACCACAGCGCATTTCTGGTGGAGCGCCTCAGTCAGATGGGTAATCTTGATGCTGCTGTTGTCGAGCAGGCAATCCACCCCTTGCTCGGCAAGCTTCTGCTGCTGAATAATTGGATCGTTGGTGATGTGGACGCCCAGTGGCGGAGCCTCCCACAGCAGCACACCTACTTTCACTCCGCGTTTGGCGGCGAAGCCCAGGACATCGTGGACGCGCAACTGGTTCGCATTCCAAAGTGCGACGGCCTCCTCGGAGAGCCCTTCTTTGCGCAGTCCATCGATCAACTCATTCTGCTCGGGACTGCCTTCGGGGCCGACATGCGCATCATCGCCACGCACCATCAGTGAGTCGGTGCGCATGTCCCATCCAGCCAGCAGGATATAGTCCTTGGCGCTTAGGAAAGCCCGGCACATCGCCAGCATCGCAGCGCGCCCGTCGATCAGAGGATGTCCAACGACTCCTTCGCGCACAGGAAAATCGCTCGCCGCCCATGCAAGCTCTGATTGATCGCCGCTTCCCGATTGAACTGGTGTCTCCATCCCGAACACTCCTGATCGATACAATCACGGGCCCGCGCTAGCCAGTCGTACTGATTCTTTACGCCAGAGACAGCGCTACAGCGCCTGAAAGCGCTCGCCTTCAGTCTCGTGAGTCATCCCATCGAGATGCGCGGTGTCGTTCACGCGCAAAATGACAGGCCAGTGCGCCTGGTAGTCTATCTCCAGCAGGCTCGTATTTCCACGCGCGAACTGGGAACGCTGAGCAAAGTTCAACCGCAACGCGCACAGAAGCAGGGCGCTCATGACACCGCCATGCGCGACCCATAACACGTACCCGTCGGGGAACAGGTCAGCCCATCGCGCCCGCGCATTGTCGATGCGCTGCGTAAAGTGTGCCCATGACTCACCTGCTGGGGGCGCCGTCTCGCCCGTAGGGTCACACTCTATCCGCTGGGTGAGGTCAGGCGTCGCCAACCGTACAGCGGCGATGCTCTGGCCTTCCCAAGCGCCCAGGTGAATTTCCCGCAGTTCCGGATCAAAATAGACTGTCGCGCCGTGTCGGCGAGCGATACATTCAGCGGTTACCTGTGCGCGTATCAGGTCAGATGAAACTATCGCATCGAAGCGCATGGTCGCCAGGCGGTCGGCGAGCGCCTCCGCCTGGCGAATGCCGAGATCGCTGAGCGGCGCGTCGATCTGGCCTGTAAAGCGCGCCTCAAGGTTGTGCTGAGTAGCGCCATGACGAGCCACGAGTAGCCGCATCCGCTGAAACTCCTTCACCCTAGCAAGTCGCAGAGGCTTACTTGCCGCGACCCTTCTTCTTTGTGATTGGCGTCGCCGCCATCTTTGAGTGATAGTCGGTCTCCCGCTCAAAGGCATCGGCGATACGCAGCAGCATGGGTTCGCCGAATGCTGGCCCAAGCAGTTGCACGCCTACCGGCAGGCCTTCGCTGAATCCGCCCGGCATCGAGAGGCCACACGTGCCCGCCAGATTAGTCGGAATGGTGAAGACGTCGTTCAGATACATCGCGTAGGGATCAGACATCTTCTCGCCGATCTTGAACGCGACGCTGGGGCTGGTCGGGCTGATGAGCGCATCGAACTTCTCGAACGCCGCATCGAAGTCTCGCTTGATAAGCGTGCGTACCTTCTCAGCCTTCAGGTAATAGGCGTCGTAGTATCCCGATGACAACGCGTAGGCGCCTAGCATGATGCGGCGCTTTACCTCTGGACCGAAGCCTTCATCACGCGTGGCGGACACATAGTCGATGAGGCTGCCTTCCATCTTCTTGGAGGAAAAGCCATACTTCACACCATCGTAACGCGCCAGGTTTGCGCTGCATTCGGCTGGCGCAATGATGTAATAGGCAGCGACGCCATAGCGAGTGTGCGGCAGCGAGCACTCCCCGATTTCGGCGCCCATCGACTTGAGCTTTTCGATGGTCTGTTCGACCACGGCGCGCACACCCGGCTCGGTGCCTTCCACGAAGTATTCTTTCGGCACGCCGATCCGCACGCCCTTGATGTCGCCTGTTAGCGCTTCCGTGTAGTTCGGCACTGGCTCGTTGATGGATGTCGAGTCCAGCGGGTCGTATCCAGCGATGGCCTGAAGCATGATCGCTGCATCTCGCGCCGACCGCGTAAATGGGCCGATCTGATCGAGCGACGACGCGAACGCGATCAACCCAAAACGCGAGACGCGGCCATACGTTGGCTTGAGCGCGACCGTGTTGGTCAACGCGCCCGGTTGGCGCACTGATCCGCCTGTGTCAGAGCCGAGTGAAGCCATCGCTTCACCCGCAGCGACTGCCGCCGCCGAGCCGCCGCTGCTCCCGCCCGGCACCCGATCGAGGTCCCACGGATTGCGTGTCGGGAAGAATGCCGAATTCTCGGTGGATGAACCCATTGCGAACTCATCCATGTTGGTCTTGCCAAGCATGATTGCGTGTGCATCGTGCAGGCGATTCATGACCGTTGCGTCATAAGGTGGTATGTAGTGCTCGAGAATACGTGAGGAGCACGTTGTGCGAACGCCCTTGGTACTGATGACGTCTTTGATGGCGAGGGGAATACCTGCCAGTGGCCCCAGGTCAGCGCCTTCGTGGCGAAGCTGATCAACCCGCTCGGCCTGGCGCATCGCCTCGCCGTCGCTGACGGTAACAAATGCGCGCACTGCCCCTTCGACCTGTTCGATGCGGTCGAGATGGGCGCGCGTCAGTTCGACCGCGCTGACCTTCCGATCTTTCAACAGTTCGGATGCTTCGCTAATGGGAAGCTGCCAAAGTTCCGCCACGTGACTTAACTCCTCGCCGCAGTCGCCGGCATCTAACCATTCTCGTCGTGCCTGCGCTGCTATCTATCTCGACCCCTGACGGCAGCGTGACCATCAGAGCGCCATTCCTCGAACGTCGCCTGGGTGCGCTATTCCTCGTCGAGGACCGCGCGCACCCGGAAATAGCCATCGTCGCGCGCTGGCGCGTTCGCCAGCATTTCGTCCGTGGCGTACGACGGGCGAGAGATATCCGCGACCATCACATTCGTCATAGGCAGAATATGCGCCGATGCGTCTACCGCGCTGGTATCAGCCTCACCGATGACGTTGATATGCTCCAAAATCGCCGACAACTGGTCGCGCAGGTGGTCGCGCTCACTTTCGCTCAGCGCCAGACGCGCCAGACGCGCCACATGATCAACAGTCCCTCGATCAATGCTCATAGCGTTCGACTTTCCGTAATTGGCCGCCATCTATCGAATGAAGAAAGCGTTGAACTCACCTGTCGGCTCACTCCATGTGGCCTCAGTGTCCGCCACCCTCGCAGAGGCTGGCCCTCGACGCAAGACCAAGAGCAAGGAGCTCAATTGATCTCGCGGCCCTTCGACAACGATCTCGACCGAGCCATCTACCAGATTCCTTGCATAGCCACATAGACCGAGCGCCTGCGCGCGTCGCTTTGCGTACATGCGAAAGCCGACGCCCTGCACTTCGCCAGTGACAATGGCCGTCATGCGAGCAACCTGTCCATTCGCTCCGGTCGTCATCGCTGGAACATCTCTCCGGTGATCAATTGTCGCGCTGCAGAGCACATGCGCATAGGGCGTCGTCTCGCATGATAGCCCGCGCGAAGCGCTGTCCGCAAGGCAGAGCAGCATCTACCGAAGGCGACCCTAGGGCTGCGACTGATTATCTGGGGAGGCAAGTTTCGCGCGAATCTGGCGATAGGTGTTCTCGATGAAGTCTGGCATCACCTTGACATCGGCGAGTACAGGCATGAAATTCGTGTCGCCATTCCAGCGCGGCACGACATGCAGGTGCACATGGTCGGCGATTCCCGCGCCCGCAACGGTCCCCTGGTTGATGCCAATATTGAAGCCGTGCGCTCCTAGCGCCTCCTGGCTCGCCTTGACGCAGCGCTGCGCCATCGTCATGATCTCTGTCATCGTCTCTGTATCGAGTTCGAGAATGGTCGGAAGGTGCGCATACGATGCGATCATGAGGTGGCCATTGTTGTAGGGAAAGATGTTCATCAGCGCAAAGCAGCGCTCCCCACGCGCCAGCACGAGGTTGCGCTCATCGTCGGCCTCAGCGGCCTTCTGACAGAAAACACACCCTTGCGTCGCTGGCTCGGCGCCAACATAGGCCATGCGCCAGGGCGCCCACAATTGTCGCATTCAACGAACATCCTTCCACACCAGCGCTGCGTGAGCTAGAACATATGGAACTGAGGGAACACGAGGAATCCGAGCAGGAATGACGCAACGAAGAGCGCAATCCCAATCAGCGTCCACACCCATGTCTGCATCACATGGCGCGTACCGTAGCGAACGACTTGACCGTCTGGCCAACCGTCTACGCCATAGGCGGCATACGGTTCTGGCTCGTAATAGGTGGTTGCGCGCTTCTGCGTCACTCCTGGCCGATACGTAGCAGGCGCAGACGAACGCGGCCCCGCGGCGCCTTGATGTCCTGGGGGGGCCGCGTTCCGAAGGCTCGCGGCGAACAAGGCATCGTCAGCGGGGCGTGTCTGGCTCGTATCTAGCTCGGCGGGGCCGCCGATGTCTGTGAGCGTTGGATCATAGAACAGATCGTCATCGAGTGGTTGGACGAGCCGACGAATGGGTTGTGGGGCAGAAGGTCGCGAACTGCGCTGATGCGCTTCGCGGAACGCTCTCACCGCGATTGGAGTGGTCTCGACGCGTTGACGGCCCGCGGCTGCTAGTGAACCATCAAGCGCCTCCAACTCCATCGCCAGTGACTCCGCTGAGAGTAGGGAGCCACTCTGAGACGTCTCGAGCGCGCGAGTGATGAGATCCCGAAGTTCGCTGGGCACATCGCTACGGAACGCCCGCCCCTGCGGATCCAGGCTATCTGCGGAGAGCAACGACAGCATCAACGCTCCAACCGACCACACATCACGTAAGCGAGCATCGCCGCGTAACGCCTGCAACATCTCCGACGAGCTCTTAGCCTCTCCCGAGAGCATCGCAGCCGCCGCCACTGCCACCTCGAAGTACGCCCAATCGGCAGGCAAGCTGGTATTGTTGAGGAAGATGTTGGCGTTGCGATCTACTAGCACAGACGTGGGAGTTACATCACCATGAGCAATGTTATGCTCATGCGCGTACGCCAAAGCGCGTGACATCTGAAGGCCGAGTGAGACAACTCGTCGTACGGGAGCGCCCTCTTCGAGATAGTCAGATAGCGGATGTCCATCCAACAATTCCTGGATGACGTAGAAATACCCGTCCTGCTCGAACACATCATAGACTGCGACGAATGCAGGGTGGGATAAACCTGCGGTAACGACAAACGCCTCTCGATAGGCGCCAGCCTGCTCCAGTTCAGCCACCTTCACGGCGACAGAACGGCGTAGTACGTCATCCTCCGCTTCATATACAACGCAGTATGACCCGCGCGCGCACGCCCTGGTCAGGCGATAGCGATCGGCGAGTGATTTTCCGGTCAGTCCTTCCAGACGCTCAGCACGTTCAGCCACAGCTTTCGTCTCATCACCTTCCAGGCGCCGAACCGCTTGGGCCTCAGCTACGCCAGCGCCTTCCAGCCGTCAGACTGCGCTCGACGCATATGTTATTATGCCACGCACGGCGCCAATACGATACAACTCCGTCTGGAAACATCCAACTCAGCGCGGTTGGAGCGTCAAAGCGCCAACGAGTGCGCCCCGTGGCTCTGCTTTCGCCGGGCCAATCATTGGTGTGTCGGCGATGCCCGAGAGCCGCACAGCAACCGCCTCGCGCAGCCAGATGTAATACCTGTCGTCAGCTAACGCAAGTGGGCCGCCAATCAGAATCATCGCAGGGTCGATCGTAACGATCAGATTGGCGAGTGCACTGGAAAGCGCCAAGAGCGCATGATCCACAAGTTCTCGCAGCGGCTGGATTCCACCCGCCGCAAGAGTGACCACCTGGGGCGCTGTCAATGCCTCGGCCCGCACACCTGTCACACGATGAATGGCAGCCAATGCATCGTCATTGTCCGCCGCCGCGCCGATAGCTAGCCGCACCAGAGACTGCGCCGAGACCAGTGGCTCCAGATGACCGTAGGATCCGCACACGCAGCGTGGCGTCTCCACCCCGGTTTGCCAGTGGCCAAGGCGTCCCTCACGGCCAGCCGCTCCCACAAGCGGCTGGCCATTCACAACAAGCGAGCTAGCGACCGACCTACCGAGATGCACAAAGAGCAGCGGAGAGCGACCGACGCCCGCACCAACCAGTGTCTCGGCGCACGCTGCGGCGCTCACGCCTGAAATGAGGTAAATCGGCGCGCCCAGTCGTTCGGAGAGTCGTTGCGCGAATGGATAGTCTGTCCATTCAGCGCCAAATCGCGCGTCGATTACCATTCCGCGTAAGGAGTCCACACTACCCCAAACAGCGACACCGACCGACCGCAGCATCGGCGCGCCCAGATCCGCATACAACCCTCCGAGCCGATCAATTACTTCATCTGGCGTGGGAGGGCGCTCGAAACGCACATGACGTACCTGCTCAGGCTGGCCGCTGCCGTCGGACCCAGTCGCGAATGTGATACGGGAGCCAAAGTCCGCGATCTCCACACCGATGCGTCGAATTTCATCACGGTGTCGCGATTCTTGCATGCGCTCAGCTCCTCTCATGATAGCGGCGTTCTTGCCCAGGAACCTTCGGTCAGATCAGTTGGCTCCTGTGCGACAATCGAACGACATGAGGCGCATCATGTATGCATTCTCGCATACCCCCCAGAGAAGAGGCGACGAGCCATGCCAGCAGCGCACGAACCAACGAGTGGATCATCCGCAGGTGAACTGATCGCAGACGACATGATTCGGGAGCTTGTGGAACGGGGTATCACGGCGAGAGGAGAAGTTGACCTTCGCCTGGAGTTGGAGCGTCGTACGCAGAGTTATACGCTCGTCAAGTTAACGCCTGCCGCCGCTCGCAAGTGGAAAGCGCGTTACCGGGTGCTGCTTGCGGCTGACATGCTCGATGCCCAGACCGTCGCCGAAGCGTATGCGCGAGCCATCCTCTTCACGATCGCAGATACCGAACGCGCCAACTCAGCTACAGACGCATGAGCGATTGATAGTTGTCCTCAGCTTGCGCCGCCAACCGCGCCAACGCAGCATGCGAAAGAACGCCGCGCTCCGTCACAATTGCCGTTATGAGTTCAGTGGGCGTGACGTCGAATAGGGGCGCGACGGCGGTAACACCAGTCACTGGCTCCGGCATCAACAGCGACGAGCTAGCCTGCTCGATGACCAACGGATATGATCGAGCAGTTACTTTCAGCGTCTCGGCCAGCGCATAGACTGGTTTTCTCGCGGCCTGCGCAGCCAACGCTAACGTATACGTGCCAAGCTTATTGACCACTGAACCATTCGAACGAATGCTGTCGGCGCCGATCAACACACAGTCAACGCTGCTCATCAGGGAGGCGCAAGCTCCATCCGGAGCCAGCGCAACCTGCGCTCCGACGTGAGCGAGCGCACTCGCTAGATCAACTCCCTCTCCGCCGGGCATTGATTGGCTAACAAACACATGAAGCGGCTTCTCTGGGTCTCGCTCGCGCGCCAGCGTTGTCAGGATGGTTTCCACCGAGCCCGATCTGCTCAGCGTGTAGACGGAGTTCGGATTCAAGGCGCGCACCCATTCGACCATTCCAGAAGTCGTGCTCGCCCATTGCTGCCATTGCTGCTGAATGTCTCTGGCCGCGTTGCGAATGGCGGCAAGCTGCGCCTGAGGGTTCTCGCTGGCAGAGGCCCCTGCAGCCCAGATATGCGCGACAGTGGTAGCGATTGCCGCCATACTCGGGCGAACGTGGACAAGTTGGCGCGCCAGAGAGCGAACATAAGCAAGGCGCTCAGACGGGTCGCCAGCATCTGTCGTAGCATCTTCGATTCCCTGCGCCGCTCGACGCAGTAGCCAGCTTGCGCCATGCAGCATATCTGTCCGGAGCTCTTCGACTACGTCATTGCTGCTCATCAGACACCCTCTGGTCGCGCTGGATACACCCCAGCGAGCGCCTCCGCCAGACGCGGCACGGTCTGCAACTCAGCCAGACTCTCAGGCGCGTGCCACGCGAACGCAAGCGCCTCCCAGTCGTGGACGACGCTGTCAGGCCGAAGCGCGAGAAACAGGAAGGGATGCACCACCCAATCGGTCGCAATGCTCTCGTCACGGAAGGCAAGTGGTTCGCCCTCGCGCAAGAGTGTTACGTCGTCCGCGCTGAGGCCAGTTTCCTCGCGAATCTCCTGATACGCTTGTTCGCGCGGGGTGGTCTGTGGCTCAAGATATCCGCTGATGGCGCCCCAGTGCCCGCGATACGTGCGCACACGATCACTACGCTGCGCCAGAAGGACTTCATCACGTCCTCGGTCGCGCCGGAGAAGGAAAGAGGTCACCACCTCAGTCGGCTTTTGAGACGTCTTCGGCGCCGTCGAATGCTGAAAAGTCATACCTTCCTCCTGCCTTCTTCCGCCACCCATATCTTCCACGCACGCCAATCCTGCCTGACCATACTTGATGTTGTGGAGACTCATGCTGTCAACCCGCACACTTGGCGAGTTTCATCCTTTAATCTAGATGTGTCTTTGCACGTATTTGTCTATAGTTGTCGGCTATAGGAAAGTATCTGCCCGACAAAACAACTAAGCCACCAGCTTCTGAAGGAAGCGGTGGCTCGAAGTGGGAAATATTCGATTGTGCCGGTTCAGTTACGCGCTTGCGCTTTCGGTCGACTCAGCTGGCGTCAACTGAAGTTCGAAGTACTGGCAACCGTCGGCATAACGCGACTTCATCGGGTATCCCGTATGCGAAAGCACTGCGCGCATCCGCATGTTGGAGGACATTGTGACGGCTGACATCGTCTCGAATCCTTTTGACTTCGCGTATCGAAGCAGACGCGCGAGCAGGTTGGTGCTGATGCCCTGCCCTTGCCATCCATCCTCGATCACGAATGCGAGCTCGGCCTCTGTCGCAGTCACGCGCTCATAGCGCACCACGCCGACGATTCGCTCGTCGGAACCAGCGCCAATCGTGGCGACGAGCGCCATACGATTATCATAATTCAGGTGTGTCAGGCGCGTCGCATCTGGCGTGTGCAACACAGGCGCAGCGCGGAAATACCGCATCACGATGGTATCTGGCGAGAGTCGAGCATGAAACTGCTGCAACCGCTCGACGTCATCCGGACGAATCGCGCGAACAGTGACCATGCGACCATCGCGCAAGGTGAGTGTATCGGTAAGCTCGGCGACTCCACTCCGGGAATAGGCTGTCCACGCGGCGGAGTTGTCGAGTTCAGTGGGCTTCGGTAGGGTCATTGTTGTCGGACTCACAGTGGTCCGCTCCTTTCGAGGCTTCGTATCGCGCCGCGGAGCAACCAGCGTCTCCGCGCGAAGGATGTATCCATCCTCCACCTCTTAGTGTACAACGTACACTACCGCGCGTACACGTGCCCGGCTAACATTTCCTGTTAGCTGAGGGAATCGACGGGATTACGGGAGGCGTCAACTACGGCGGCCTTGAGACGGCCTCGCTACGCGTCCGAGCCTTCCATCGCGAGAAGCCTGCGGCCAAGAAGCATGAAATAAAGATAGCCACGCCATGCGCCAAGTCGCGAAAGCCTCTCGCGCGCAACGTCGTCCGGATGCTCGCTCTGCGCATACACCTCGCGCAGGCTGCGGATGGCCCCAGCGTCGCCCGATGGAAATACGCTCAGCCGACCCAACCCGCGCAGCAGAGCCACGTGCGCGCTCCACGGCCCAATGCCAGGAATCGCCGTAAGCCGTGAGATGGCATCGTCGTCCGACAAGCCCTTGAAGTCTCGCGCCTCTAGCTCACCAGCCAAAGCGCGCTCAGCCAATCTGTGAAGCGTTTGGATCTTCGCCGCGCTGAGTCCACACTGACGCAATACGGCGACGTCGGCATCCAACACCGTCTGTGGCTGTGGGATACCAAAATAGCGCTCACCGACATAGTCGTACTGCTGGCCAAGCGCCTGTGAGAGTCGATTGAGCGCGGAAAGTGCGGCGCTCAAGCTCACCTGCTGAAAAGGCACGATCTGACAGAATGCCTCCCACAGGGAGGCGAAACGTGGCGGCTTCATGCCAACCAGGCGCTGCGTGAGTGGGCCAAGCACATGATCTTCGCGCATGATGTCCATCACGGGAGAGAGGTCGCGGTCTGCGCCAAGCATCCACCCGACGAGCGCTTGCGCTTCCTCCGCTTGCGTGCGATCGAGCGGGCCACCCAGCGACTCGCACTGTAGCGCGCCGGAACTCGCCCGTACCGCGAGCAAGTGATGTCCAGAGCGCAGCGGAGCCAGAAATCGAAACTCCTCGCCGATGAGTCGGTACACGCGCGAGGATGGCAGGCGGCGCAAGGCTCCAACAGTCAGCCGCAAATCGAACGGCTCAACGACGGGGATGAGCAGCGGTTCACTCGTCATGGGCGCGCCACGCGGTGATAGACGGCGATGTGCTGGCGAGCCGCATCATCCCAGTTGAACTGGCGTGCGCGTTCGTATCCCAGCGCCACCAGACGGTCACGCAACGGCGCATCGCTCACCACCTGATGCAGCGCATCGGCTAGCGCTGAGACGTCCGTCGGAGGCACGAGCACTCCAGCGTCGCCTACGACCTCCGGTAGGGATCCCGCATCACTCGCCACAACCGGAGTGCCACAGGCCATCGCCTCCACCACGGGAATGCCAAAGCCTTCCGTCAATGACGGCATCGCGACGACGCTAGCGAGCGAGTAGAGCGTGGCCAGGTCGTCATCTGAGACGTAATCGAGAAAACGAACAGCATCGCTCATCCCAAGGCGATCAACCGCAGCATAGACATCATCGTACAGCCACCCCTTGCGGCCAGCGATGACAAGCTGCGCGGGACCGTCTGATTTCGCCCGCGCGATGTTAAACGCCTCGATCAACCGAGCGTAGTTTTTGCGCGGCTCAATCGTGCCGACTGCTAACACAAACGGCTCCCGCAGTCCATACCGCTCAACAGCCGCGCTCCGTTTGGCCGCGTCCTGCACACGGCGCATCGCGGGGTCAACGCCAAGATGAATCACAGTGAGCTTGCGCGGGTCTATGGCGAGCAGGTTCGTCAGGTCATTGGCGGTAGCCTGCGACACGGCGACGATGTGATCGGCCTTAGCGGTAGCGCGCGGCACGACACGATGCAGGTAGGCGCGCAACGATGGCACAGCGCACTCAGGATGTGTCATGAACGCCAGGTCGTGGATGGTCACCACAGTGCGAGAGCCAATACTCGGCGGCAAACTGAAATCCGGCGCATGCAACACATCGGCGCGGCCAGCGAACATCTGAATTGGCAGCGGCGCCCGCAGGCGATGCCAAAGTATGGTCATGCGACGATGATCGAGTGGGCCTGTCACCATATGTGCGCGTTCAGCGCCTTCGCCAGTCGGAAACCCTCGCGTCTTCGTGGTTGGTTCAGCGCTATAGAGAGTGAAATCGTCCGCAATATCAGTTCGCAGCAGGGCATCTACGAGGTTGCGCGTGTAACGGCCAATGCCAGCGCTCTGTGTAATCGCGGGAGTATATTCGACCAGTACACGCATGCGCTTCTGTCTCCCCATCGGCATAGAGCGCCGGGCCGTTGATGGTGTCTGTGCGAGTATAGCACGCCAGCCACGGGCGCCCAACAGAAGCGCTATCCGCTTTGTAGGCTTCCACCGAACGTGATAGACTTGCGCAAGGTGGGGCGCACGGATCGAGCGTTTGCTATTCAGGCGCTAGCGCACGACGCACAGACACGGGAGTAGACAACAGATGGCTGCGCGAATGACGGAACTTGAGCCGCGCCTGATCGAACGTCTGCGCGCAGAACTCGCCGAAGTCTTCGCCGCATCAGTAGCGTACCCGGCATTCTTTGACTTTCGCACCAATCGCCAGACCACTCGCCCTATTGACCAGGCGCGGATGGAAGAGATTCAACGCTACCTGAATTCTGCGAACTTCTCGTCCATCGAGCGTACCGACATCACTGCCTCCGACTTGCGCCGCTTCATCGAACGCCTGATCTTGCGCTATCTCGACGTCAACGAAAGCCTTCGGAGCCGCTACGCCGCACGACATCTCCCACGCATGCGCGCGATGGCGCCTCGCATTGCTACTGACGTCCAGCGTCGCGCCATAGGGTACGCCAACGGCTCCGTACCCGACTTCGGCGCACGTCGGCAAGCGATGTCATGGACCAATCAATCGCGACGTGACGCCAAGCGCTCAGATGAAGATCGCGAGCGCGCAACGCGGGTCTTGGAGGCCGCGCTGATGCAACGGTCGCCAGCGGCAGAACCGGAGGCCAAAGCTTCCACGGTGGCTCCAGACCCATGGCGAGCGCTACCAAACGATGTGACCGTTCCAGTACCAGCCGCCAGCTTCGATAACGCGCCACCTGCGGCGCCATTCGCAGCGTTCGCCGACCAGAGTAACGGAGCCAGCCCTTCGACTTACACGGTGGCGGATCAAGCGACCGGCCCCATGATGGCGGCGCCGGCCAACCCTTCAAGGCAGGCTGGCCCTGTACCCATGCGCGAACTGCCACCCGATCTGTACCAGCTTTACGGCGACTACATGAGCGATATGGCGCCAGGAGCTCCTGCGCAGCCTGTGGCGCCGCCTCCGACTGTGCCCACACCACAACGCGCGGCTCCGCAGCGCCCGATCGGCGCGCCAACAAACCAGTCTCCCCAGGCGCGCAATGATCAGCTAATCTTCTGGCAATTGCGCTACCAACTCGAGGCGTATATCGTGCGCGCCGCCCGGAGTTACGGCGTGCCGTATCGCGGCGGTGATCCTGCAAGCGTGCTCGATGCGCTGCGCCAGTCTGGCATGGTCGATGAGTCGGATCTTCGCATCGCGGAAGGCATTTTCGCGTTGACTGATAAGGTCACGGCAAGTGGTAGCGCGTCTGATCAAGAATATCGGCAGGCGTTGATGCTCTATCTACTCTACCACCGCAGTCATCTCAACGCCTGACCGCTACAGTTCGTCGCCCCACAACGTCGGCGGCCCGTCAGCCGGTCGCCCCTGCGGCTTCTCCTCAGGCTCGGGGCCGCCATCACGCTCGCGAATGGTATGCAGTGGACCTTCAGGCAATGGCTGACCAAGCCCGACTGGCAAGCCAAAAAGCGATTGCAGATCGAGCGCGTTGACGATGCCGTAATTGCTGGCGTTGTTATTCGTGATGACGTGCGCTTCGCTTCCGGTGAGTTGCGCCGCCGCATCGCGGATGCGATTAACCCACGGCTCCAACTCTTCGCGGGAGTAGAGATAGTCGAAGCGGTCACGACTACTCGAAAGCCCCTTGCCATACCACATCTTGCGGTTGCGCCCGTGGAAGCGGGTCATGCTGAAATGGGAGTTGGTCACCATCATGACGGGTGGCGCTGACCCTGCCCCGACCTGTGGCTCATCTACCGCGCAGAAAGCCAACTGTCGCTCGGTCAGCGCCGCGCGCGTCTGTGCGAGTCTGTCACCCTCCAACCAGGAGCGATGACGAAACTCAATCGCTACCGTATCGTCAGGAAACGCCTCGCGAATGGTATTGAAAAACTCGATACGCTCTTCACCAAACGTGAACCAGGGCGGAAACTGGAACAGGATCGCGCCAAGCTTTTTCGCCTCGCGCAGTGGCTCGATCATGTAGCTGAACTTGCTGAAGGTGTCCGCCTGTGGAGCCTGCGCCTCGCCCTGGCTGTCGCGATGGTGCCACGTCATCTCTCCGTAGGCCTTGACGTCGAAGACGAAATCAGCAGGCGTGCGCTCGGCCCACATCGCGAAGTTGCGCGCGGGCATGAGATGATAGAAGGTGGAATCGACCTCAACCACATCGAAGTAGCGGGCATAATATTCGATACGCCGCGACTTCATGTCCGACCTGGAATATTCCGGAGGATAGAACGGCTCGTGATCGGTCCAACTCGCCGTGCCAACTCGTATTCTGGCCATCGCGCTCGCCCTCTCTCGTCTCTGCGTCACAGCGGACGCTTGACGGTATTTCCTCTACAGACGTACGATACAGCGTATCCCACTCAAAGGAGAGTCAAGCCATGCTCACCGGCGTTGTGAAGCGCATTGATCACGTCGCCATCGTCGTCAGTAAACTGGATGACGCCCTCGCATTCTATCGCGACATGCTGGGCATCGCGCCCTCACGTGTCATAGATTTTCCGCGTGAGGGAGTCAAGATAGCATTTCTTCCCCTCGGTGGCTCAAACGGCAGCGAAATAGAGTTGCTGGAACCGACACGACAGGATACCGGAGTCGCACGATTCCTGTCCTCGCGTGGAGGCGGACTCCATCACATCTGCCTGGAGGTGCCTGACATCGAGCAAGCCCTCAGCGACCTGCGCGCATCTGGCGCCATGCTGCTCGACGAGTCGCCGCGTCCTACTGCGGAAGGACGAGGCATTTTCCTGCATCCCAAAGGCTCGCACGGTGTGCTCGTCGAACTGGTGCAGCGCGCTGAATTCTCCGAAGACGCCAAGACTCCAGCCGGCGACTGATCACGCCACATCACTCGTCCACACATCACGCCATGAGGAGCGCATAAAGTGAAAACCACACGCGAGAAGCTCGAAGAGCTCAAGCAAAAGAAGGAAGAGGCGCGTAAGGGCGGCGGCGAAGCGCGCATCGCGCAGCAGCATAAGAAGGGCAAACTCACCGCACGCGAGCGCCTTGACCTCCTGCTGGACCCTGGCTCATTCAATGAGCTGGACATGTTCGTCACGCACCGCTCTTCCGATTTTGGCATGAGCGAGCAGATCGTACCGGGCGATGGCGTGGTGACGGGCTATGGCAAGGTAGACGGCCGCCTCGTCTACGTCTTCTCGCAGGACTTCACCGTCTTTGGTGGCTCACTCTCTGAGGCGCATTCCGAGAAGATCTGCAAGGTGATGGACCTGGCGATGAAGAACGGCGCGCCAGTTGTCGGGTTGAACGACTCTGGCGGCGCCCGCATCCAGGAGGGCGTGGTCAGCCTGGGCGCATATGCCGACATCTTCCTGCGGAACACACTGGCGAGCGGCGTGATCCCGCAAATCTCGGCCATCATGGGGCCATGCGCGGGTGGCGCCGTCTACTCCCCTGCCATCACCGACTTCATCTTCATGGTCGAGGGCACGAGCCATATGTTCGTCACCGGCCCAAATGTGCTCAAGACGGTGACGCATGAGGACGTAACGTTCGATGAACTGGGCGGCGCGACCATTCACAACGCGACAAGCGGCGTGGCGCACTTCGCGATGCCAAGTGAGATCGAGTGCCTCCGCCAGATTCGCAAATTGCTCAGCTATCTGCCCTCCAACAACATGGAAGATGCGCCAGTCGAGCCGTGCGACGACCCGATCAACCGCGCCGATGAGGGGCTGGATGTGATCATTCCTGACAATCCAAACCGCCCATACGACATGAAGGACGTGTTGCGCGCAGTCGTTGACCGCGACTCCTTCTATGAGGTGCAGGAGCAGTTCGCGCGCAATATCGTCGTCGGGCTTGCGCGCCTGAATGGGCGCTCGGTTGGCCTGATCGCTCAGCAACCGAACGTGCTCGCGGGCGTCCTCGATATCAACTCCTCGGACAAGGCCGCGCGTTTCGTGCGCTTCTGCGATTGCTTCAATATCCCCATCGTCACCTTCGTGGACGTGCCTGGATTCCTGCCCGGCGTCGCTCAGGAGCACGGCGGCATTATTCGCCACGGCGCGAAGCTGCTCTACGCCTACTGCGAAGCGACTGTGCCAAAGGTGACGGTCATCACGCGCAAGGCATACGGCGGCGCTTATGACGTTATGAGCAGCAAGCACGTACGCGGGGACGTCAATTACGCGTGGCCGACTGCGGAAATCGCGGTGATGGGCGTTGACGGCGCGGTGAACATCATTTTCAAGGATGAGATCGCCAAAGCCGCCGACCCCAAGGCGCGGCAGGCGGAACTCGTCGCTGAATATCAGGAGAAGTTCGCGAATCCATACATCGCTGCGGCCCGTGGCTTTGTGGATGAGGTGATCGAGCCGCGCCACACACGCGAGAAGTTGATCGCCGCGCTCGACATGCTCAAGAACAAGCGCGACTCCAACCCACCGAAAAAGCACGGCAACCTGCCGCTCTAACGGCCAAGAGACATCCACGCGGACATGAAAGCAGCGCAGCCATCGACGTAAATCGTGGCTGCGCTGGCGCTTTCTGCCTGAGTTCACTATTAAAGACTCGTTGACGCCAAGTGGTAATCTGCGTATATAGCAAGCACACGCGGCCGCTACTCCAGCGATGTAGGCGACGAAGAATGGATCTTTGTTGCGCTCCGCCTCACGCCGTTGCCTCCAAAGATATGAGCCAACCCCGCTATGATGTTGGCGAGGTCTAACATAGTGTGCGCTCGCATACATTGAAGGAAGGACAACCTGATGGGAAACGATATGTCTGACCCTGCCGAGCATCAGCGTGCAGCGAGTGACGAACGCCAGCTGCGCGCAGATGCGCTGCGTGCGCTGGCAGGCGGGATGCACACCGAGCCCAGCGCCACATCCACGAAGACAGCAATGGTCGCTGCGCCTTTGCGCGGCGCGTCAGGTGATCGCCGACGACAACTGCGCATGTGGGGGAGCATTGCGCTAATCGGCGCGGTCATCGTCTCTGTGTTCGTGGCGACACACTGGCGCAGCGCAGGCGCTTCAACCGCTCCCAGACAGCGATCCGTTATCCAGTTCCCGTTTCAACAGATTGCCTGCCCTGAAAGCGAGAGTTGGTCGCCCGACGGAAAGACGCTGGCGGTCGTCGGCTACGCTACCTGTAGCGCTCAGGCTGACACACTGACCGGAACTGACCCAGTAGTGGCGCTGTTCAACACCACGACTGGGCGCCTCGCTGCCACCTTCTCACTCCAGGCCATCATTACGCGCGCCCTTCCGAGTGGCGCGCAGATTAGCGATATCGGTGCGCCCACCTGGTCGCCCGATGGGAAGTTCATCGGCATGACCTTCTTCTATTCCACCAGCGCGCAATCTGCGGTCTATGGCATGGTCGCTTTGGGCGTCAAAGGGGCGACGCGGGTGATTGCGCCGACCACTCCGGTAGCGAAGGCTGGGGTAACCTACGATCATTACGGCATGTATTTTGTCATGCCGCCGCTGACCATGCGCTTCGATCTCGCCACGGGCTCGGCAGCGCCCATGAGGCTCCCGCCAGCGTTCGCCTACACCTGGACTGGGCCAGATACTCTGACTCCTACGCCACTCTTGGGTTACGCTGGCGCGTCCACTGGAGCGCTTCCCGCGAGCATCAGCGGCTCCCTCAGCTATTTATGCGCGTCGAGCGCTGGCGCATCCTATCTCCTCAGCGCGGGCAACACCGCCTGGTCGCCAGACGACCAGTATTTCTACTCGACCCTCGGCGCCTACGGTATCGTTTCTGGCGCGCAACCCACAGGCGCCAGCCAGCAAGGCGCGGCGAACGCGCCAGACTGCGCGACGAGCCAACGCCCTGCGGACTGGCAAGCAATTGCCAGTCCACTCGCGAGCCTGGAGAGCGCCGAGCGCGATATTCAGCAGGTAGACAGTAGTAACTCGGTGATGTTTGCCACAACATCCGGCGCCACAAGAGTCGCCGTTGTCGAAACTGACGCAACGAACTATGGGATTCATGGGACACAGGTGGCGACCACCATTCGCATCTACAATGGGGCGACCGGAGCACGTCAGGCGCAACTCTCGTTACAGCAACTTATCACTGCCAACCATATTCACCAGCAGACATTCAACGATAGCTATCTTAAGCAAATCGTCTGGTCACCTGACGGGCATTCTCTGGCGCTGCTGGATGCACAGGATCTGGCGATCATCCTTGTCGGACCCGCACAACTGCAGTAGCCGCCAGGTGTTATCTGCGTGACGCTACGTCCACGTACGATGGGAGAGCCGTGGGCCCGCGTTCTCTGAGCAGATTGGCGAAAGCACAGAATCAGGACCTTAAAAGGCCGAACATGCCGCCACTTAGCACACGATGAGGCGTATCCACTCGACATTTTTGCAATCCGCTTAGGGTCGGCAAACGACTCGATTACACCGCGCGGTTAAGCGCAGACAGTTGGCCATTAACCATCAACGCGCTGATAATGACGAGCGACAACCGGCTCGACAAACAGTCCGCTGATGTGGCTTCGGTACTCCGCGAAGCGCGGGCCACCTCGAAACGTCACTGTGTGGTCTTCGAGCGTCTGCCATTCAATCGTGAGAATCAGCGCCGTCGGATCTTCGATCTGCTGACTAACACTCGCCGATATACACCCGTGCGAGCCACGTATGACGGGGAGAGCCGCCAACAAACCAGCGCGCAACTCCTCTGATTTTCCAGGTTGCGCCGTAAACTGCGCGATCTCAGTAACCACTGTTGCACTCCCTTTCTTTGCGGTCATGACCTGTAGTGCGTTAGGCGCTCTGGGCACCCGACCAGTCTTGCGTGAATGTCTGCTGCAAGATCGCCAGTGCCGACGAGCCTGAAATCAGGATACCCAATTCGCGGTTGTCGTCCAGCGAGTTCGCGGAGAAGTTTTCGGACCCTACGAACCCAAGCTTGCCGTCTGCGACCATCATCTTCGCATGCATGTACACTGCCGAGACATAGCGCACGTGCACGCCGCTCTGAACGAGCCGCGCAACATCAGAGCCAGATGTGGACCCGTTCGGCGCCGGCAGTGCGACTTCTACTTGCACACCCCTGCGCGCAGCCGCGACCAGCGCATCTTCTGTCGCAGGGTCGTACATTTCCTCATCTTCAACGATCAGCGTCGAGTGAGCGCTCGCAATGAATGCCGCCAGCATGGCGCGGGCATTGACCGGGCTAACGACGAGGTTTGGATCATCCACAGTTGGAGCCGTCCGCTGCCAATCAGCGGTGAAGATAGCCGCCGCCTCTCGCACATCCTTCGCGGCGGTGTCGATCACGCCATATTCGCGATTCTCCGCGTAGGAGGAGCCGCCAAGTCCCGACTTCGTGAGGTTGGCTGTTAGCACAAGCAACATGGCGCCGTCCACAATGATCGCCTTTTCGTGCGTATAGTGGAACGCCGGATTCGCCGTCTCCGCTTTGACGCCAGACGCCTTGAGCTCCTGCAATGTTTGCTGGGGAGACGTGGCGCCACTACCATACGGATTCGCCTCCAGCATCACGCGTACGTCCACACCGCGTTGCGCGGCATCCTCAAGGGCATAGATGACCGCATGGTCGGTCAGCAGATACACCTCGACCCATACCGTGCGTTGCGCGGAGCGAATCGCGTGGCGCACGGGCGTCTCGCCTGCCATCGGTTCGACAAACACCTGCACGCCGCTCACGCCTCCCAGCGCGGGCGTCGGGCATATTCCGCTCGGACAGGTCGCGGTTGGCAGAGCAGGCGGCTGCGAGCCGCCATATGCGTCATTGGCCGACCCTGTGGCGCAACCTGGAAGCGTCAGACAAAGTAATACGCTCCCTGCCATGACCACCAGACGCTGAATACGCCGCATAGTTGCTCCGTTCCACACTCAACGACACGCCGATACAAAAGCAGACTGGCCTGCTGTAGAAGTCTACAACAGGCCAGCGATGTAAGAGGCTGCGAAGCTTGCGCTCCGCATGTCGCCTAGTGGTGCAGCGCCAGGAAGAGCGGCGCCATCACCAGCGTGATCGTGCTGAGCAGCTTGATCACGACGTGGAGTGACGGGCCTGCAGTGTCCTTGAATGGGTCGCCGACAGTGTCGCCGACCACGCTGGCGTCGTGCGCCGATGTGTGCTTGCCCAGCGGCTTGCCGTTCTCATCCTTCAGATAGCCCGCCTCGATGTACTTCTTCGCGTTGTCCCAGGCGCCGCCACCGTTGTTCATGAACAGCGCCATCAGGATGCCAGCGATCGTGCCAACCATCAGCAAGGCAGCCGCCGGCTCAGGGCCGAGAACCACACCGATGACGATGGGAGTTGCCACCACCAGCACACCAGGAACGATCATCTGGCGCAGCGCAGCCGAGGCGCTGATATCCACGCAGCGCGCGTAGTCGGGTGTCACCTCGCCGGTCATGATGCGCGGCTCGGCCTTGAACTGGCGTCGAACCTCCTGAATCATGGCCTGAGCGGCAGTACCCACCGCGCGAATGGCAAGCGAGCTAAAGAGGAAGATCAGCATGGCGCCAATCAGCGCCGCGATGAACGCTGGCGGATTCGCCAGGTTCACCGAGTAAGCCAACGCCGCTACAGCCGGAGAGGCATGCTGGATGTCAACGCGATACTGGTAGATGATGTCCAGGTAGGCGCTGAAGAGCAGGAACGCCGCGAGCGCCGCCGAACCGATACCATAGCCCTTCGTCAGAGCCTTCGTCGTGTTACCCACACCATCCAGCGCATCCGTGATATCGCGTACCGACTCGGGCGCATTGCTCATCTCGACGATGCCACCAGCGTTGTCCGTGATGGGGCCGAAGGTGTCCATCGCCAGGATGTAACCAGCGCTCATCAGCATGCCCATCGTCGCGACCGCCGTAGCGTAGATACCACCTATGCTGACGATACCGTGCGAGCCGAGGTTGGTCAGCGTGCCGAGGTAATAGGCCAGCCCGAGGGAGACGCCAATCGCCAGCACCGGCAGCGCGGTGTTCTCGTAGCCGATGGCGATGCCCTGGATGATGACCGTCGCGGGGCCCGTGCGGGCAGCGTCGGCGATTTCACGCACCGGGCGATAGGTGCCCGAGGTGTAATACTGCGTGATGAACACGAATGCGATGCTGTTGACGATGCCAACCAGGCCGGCAAGGCCAAATGCCCACCATGTGCTCGACAATGGCGACAGCAGGAAGTACGCAAGGCCGAAGATGGCGACAGCAGAAAGACCAGCCGTCGTGTAGAAGCCGACGTTCAACTGAGCCATCGCGATCTCGCCTGGATCACGGCCATTCGACTCGGCAGGCTCCTTCACGGCGCTCTTGCGCACCATGGCGAGACCGGCGAGCGAGCAGATGATGCCAGCGCCAACGACGACCAGCGGGAAGATTACCCACTCAGGGCGCGCGTGCGCCGCAACGCCGCCAGCAAGTGAGAGCGCGACCGCCGCGCCAAGGATCATCGCGCCGATGTTCTCAGCAGCGGTTGACTCGAAGATGTCCGCGCCACGGCCAGCGCAGTCGCCAACGTTGTCGCCGACGAGGTCTGCGATGACCGCAGGGTTGCGTGGGTCGTCTTCCGGAATGCCCGCTTCGACCTTACCAACGAGGTCTGCGCCCACGTCAGCCGCTTTGGTGAAGATACCACCACCGAGCTGAGCAAACAGAGCGACGAAGCTTGCGCCGAAGCCAAAGCCGACGATATCAATCGGGGCGATGGTCGCGCCAGTGAAAGCGGAGAAGACCAAATACAGGAGCGTCACGCCGAGCAGGCTCAGCGAGATCACGAGGAAACCAGAGACTGCGCCGCCGCGCAGCGACACCATCAGAGCATCGCCCAGGCTTCGGCGTGCGGCGCTCGCCACGCGGATGTTCGACCGCACAGCCACCTGCATGCCGATATAGCCCGAGATACCTGAGCAGAACGCGCCGATCAGGAACGAAATAGCAGTACGAATACCGACGCCAAATGGACTGTCGACGCCGGCCCCATGGCCACCGCTCAACTGCGTCAGTAGTCCAAGGACTACGCCGATTACCACGGCCCCGGCAATCGCGAGGAGGGCAATCGTGCGGTACTGACGGCTCAAGAACGCCTGCGCGCCAGTAAAGATCGCTTCAGACACCTTGCGCATCTCAGGCGTACCAGTGTCCTGAGCCATTACCCATCGCGCCAAGAACAGAGCGACGATGCCGCCGATTAAGCTGGCTCCTATAGGAACCACCAGCCACCACATGCTGTTCACGAGTGCTCTTGCCCTCCTGAGTACCTTGCTAGATGACGCTGCGCTGCGTTGAGGCAGGCCGGGGGAAGCGCGACACGGCAGCGGTCAGCACACCACCGATCATCCAGGAGAGATCGAGCAAGAAGCCAGTGGGGGAACTGAAAGCTGACGCGCCTACAACAAGCGCTCGCCCGGGATACCGTCGCTCGGGTCTCACCCCTGTATCCCGAAAGCTATCCACATGCCATGCAGGCTGTCACAGTCGCGGCTGCGCTAGAGCGCACGCCACAGCGAGTGTAACATAGGCGCGAAACCTTGGCAAGCGCATCAACCGGCCAGCGCCGATACAGTCCTATACGCCTGAGTCAGCCAATTTACACTGACGCTACGGCAGCGGCGAGCAACGCAGCGAGGTCTTCGAAGATCATCTCGGGCTTGCGCTCGCCTGTCGCGTTGGCGGCTTCGGACGCAGTGGTGAGACCACTCAGTGTGAGCGCCGTCGCCATGCCTGCCGCGTGGCCCGCGACGATATCCAGGGCGAGGCCATCGCCAATCATCAGCGCCTGGTCCGCTGACACGCCTAGCAGTTCGACCGCCTCCAGCAGGATGCCTGGCGCCGGTTTGCCTATCATGTCACACGTGCGTCCCGTCGCCGCCTCGACCGCTGCGACCACTGCGCCAGTTCCTGGCTGGAATCCCGATTCAACGGGCAGTCGCGGATCGCGATTGACTGCGTAGAGTGCGGCGCCTGCCAGAGAAGCGTTCAACGCGCGGGCGAGCCGGTCATACGTGAGGGTTCGATCGAGCCCGATCAACACAGCGGCGGGCGCAGGGCCATCTTCGCGCTCGGTCCAGACGGGCTGCAGACCTGCCGCGACGAGCATCGTCACCATCGAAGGCCCGGCTAGCGGATACACACGACCACCCGGAAAACGCTGGGCAATCGCAGCAATGGTCGCGGAGCCCGCTGTCACCACACGCCCCTCTGGCCGAGGCGCGCCGAGACGCGCGAGCTTTTCGGTCACTTCCTCGACAGTAGCGAAAGAATTATTCGAGACAAATGCGGCCTTGCGCCCAGTGGCATCAATCCACTCTACCAGTTCACGTGCGCCTGGCAGGAGCACATTCCCGCGGTAAACTACGCCATCCAGATCGAGAAGATACGCCGAGAAATGTGCGGGTGAGAGTGACGTGTACATGCGGAATCGCTACCCCAGCAACTGCTGCCGAATGGCCAGAACTTCTTTGCGCAAGGTCGTATTTTCGTCAATCTCACGCGTGATCTTGTCGCAGCCATGCAGTACCGTGCTATGGTCACGCCCGCCAAGCGACTGCCCGATTTCCAGCAGTGAAGCTTCGGTTTCCTGACGCATCAGATACATGGCGACCTGGCGCGGCATAACGATATGCTTGTCGCGCTGTTTGCCCTTCAGATCGTCTACAGGAATGCGGTAATATTCCGCAACCGTGTTGAGGATGTCCTCGATACTCACCCGTCGTTGGCGAGTATCCGTCGCGAGACTTGCCATCGCCGCCTTCGCGGTCTCGATGGTCATCGGGAGGCCCTGCAGCTTCGCGAAGGCGAGCACACGGTTGAGGCTGCCTTCCAGTTCGCGAATGTTGCTCGGCACGCGGTTCGCCACGTAGAGGATCACTTCATCCGGCGTATATTGGCCGATCACCTCAGCCTTCGCCCGCAGAATCGCAATGCGGGTTTCCAGGTCTGGCGGCTGAATGTCTGCGATCAGCCCCCACTCGAAGCGCGAGCGCAATCGTTCTTCCAGGCTGATGATCGCTTTTGGCGGACGGTCACTGCAGATCACGATCTGCCGATTCGTCTCGTAGAGGCTGTTGAATGTGTGGAAGAACTCTTCCTCGGTCGAGTCCTTCCCGGCGATGAACTGTATATCGTCCACCAGCAGCACATCAACCGAACGATATTTGGCGCGGAACTCCTCGGTCTTGCGATAGAGAATGGCATTGACGATTTCGTTGGTAAACGTTTCGGACGAAACGTAGAGTACCGTCAAATTGCGCTCCAGAGCCGTATGACCGATCGCATGCAGCAGGTGAGTCTTGCCCAGGCCGACACCACCATACAGAAACAGCGGATTATAGGCATACCCGGGCGCATCCGCCACCGCTTGTGATGCGGCATGCGCCAACTGATTGCCACTACCGACGATGAACGTCGAGAACGTGTAGCGCTGATTCAGCCGCGGAGGAGTCAACGGTACTATACCCATCGTTGTCTCCGAGTTGTTCGCGCCGCCTCCGCCGGGCCCCTGGAAGGCGTACCCGCGCGGATTCTCATGCGCCCGTAGATCTGTCGCAGGTCCACGCTGCGGATCATCGTCAAAGCGCCCGTGCGTCTCGTTACTCATACTCGTCATCTCGCCATTTCGCGCTGCGGAACCAGACGTTCGTGGGTTCGCCGAAAGGCCACCATTGCCGTCGAGCGCGCCTGTGCGCCGTCTCGTCGTGCTCGGCTCCTGCGAAGACATTTCCCGTACAGGGCGAGTAAACGAGTCGCGTTCTTCATTGGGCGATTGTCGACCATGAAAGGTAACGCCAGATTGGTTATTCCGCTCTCCGCGTTGCATGCCGCTAACGCCACTGGCGCCGTTGACCACCGGCGAATCAGGAATACGAGCCCGAAGCGGTCTGCGTGTTTCCTGGCGCTCCTGCTCGACACGCGGTGTGACGCGCGCCGCTTGTTGAATCTCAGTCGGCTCGCCCGCGTCTTCGTCCTCGTCCAGCAGGAAAAGCGGCCGCGCATAGGTGGCTTGCGATGCGGCGATACTCGGTTTGCCGCCTCCACGCGTAGAGGCGCCGTCCTGCAACGAGCCGCCTGGAGCTGTGGCAATCGTCAGAGCGATTGGAGCGCCAATCACGTCGCTCAATGCTCGCTCGATCAGATCATGGTAGCGCGACTCGATGAGTTCTCGTTCATAGGTCGAACGGACGTGCACTGTGGCGGCTCGACTCGTCACAGTCACCAATTGCGCGCCGCGCAGCCAGGTATTGAACTGGGCGCCAGTGACTTCACGCTGCAGCCGAGCGAGCGCCGCGCGCCAAACATGTGTATTGCTCACAGCGTCTCCTCACGTCACGTTCGCGCCCATCACCCCACATCTCTCGCTCGTCAGCGCGTTTTGCGCATTGCACGCGACAGCCTTCCGCCGCGAGGGAGGTAAAGGTGAGTGTACACGGAGTGCGTCACTCGCGCAAGAACACAGCCGGATTGGCCATCATTTTCGAGGGCTATTCGGCTGTGTCAAAGCGTGTCATTTTCCAGGCTCACAGGGACTTCGATACCTTCATCGGCTCGAGAGGGACGCAGCGCGACTGCTTCACGTAAATAGACATGTCTCATGTGAGCGGCTGATTGCTCTGTGTTGACAAGCAGCAGCACGCGAATGCACCGCTGCACCACCGAAGTCGGCACGGGAATCTCACGCGCGCACATCAACGCCGTGTCCACCCAACCCAACTGACGCGCCGCCAGCGCTGGATATTCCGCGTCGAGATCATCGGTAACCGTGAAGAACGCAGCAGCGATGTCATCGGGCGTAAACGAGTTGCGCGCCATGAGTCGCGCCAACAACTCGCGTGTCGCAGCAAGTATCGCCTCACGATCGTTTGCCTCGGACGTCGTCGCGCCACGTAATCCACGGCATGCCGTCATCGCCGCTCATCCCTTTCGCGAAGCAGAAGTTCCATTCTGATACATTACGCCACATTCGCCAATATCTCGCATCGCCTAGTTTTGACCACACCCACACGCTGCAGGTATAATTCCTGAGTTAGTTGCAATTTCTCGCGCCACGCTAGACAGCCAAAGGTTGAAGAGCGCAGGCGCCTCAGTAAAAGGTCAGCATCCCATGCAGCAAAGCGTCGTGAGCGTTCAGTCGACCGAGCAGGTTGAGCGCGTTGGTGAGTCGGCTATCGACAGTGAGGCAGTGCTCGAAGCGCTCAAGCAGTGCTACGACCCTGAAATACCGGTCAATGTCGTCGATCTCGGCCTGATCTACCAGATTCGCATCGAAGGCAGTAAGGTCAATGTCTTGATGACACTGACCGCAATCGGCTGTCCGGTCGCGCCGGAAGTAATGGCTGAAGTTCAGGGGCGCGTCAAAGAGACTACGGGTGTCGAGACCTGCGAGGTAGATCTCACCTTTGAGCCGATGTGGACACCCGAACGGATGACTGAGGACGCGCGCTGGGAACTTGGTATCTAACTCAATCCGCATCGACCTCGAACGACGTCTGCGCAGGCGACTGTCCAGCGACTTCAGTGCTCACGGAGAGGACCCAGCGCCCTGCGTGAGGCAACGTCGCATCGCACGAATAGTCGCCAGCGACCGCCGTGGGCAGCGCCGCGCTCGGCGTCAGGCTCATGTCCATCGTTGGCATACTCAACGCACAGCGCACGGCTGCCCCAATCAACGGCCTCCCCGTCACATCAACAACGCGGACTGTAAACCTCTCCCTTTGACTCGCACGCAACGGGGTGGGCGCGATACTCAACGTCACAGAGGACAGGCCCGCATGGCGCGAGAGAACGCCGCTTGTAGGCGAGGGGACATATGATGCGGCGCTATCCGCAAGCCAGCCGATGCCAAGCGTCGCCAACACCACGCATGCCACGGCGACCGCAGCCAGGCGACGAAAAGGCGGCCTGCGCACTACCGGCAGATGTACATCCTCATCGATAGCGCTCACTGTTCGCTTCCCACTTCTTGCTACCGCCGCCGAAATGCCCGCCAGATAGACCTAGCCACCTGAGGGATCATTATACCCATGCGACGTGGGTGTAGGCGCGCCCTGAGGCTCCTGTGAGCCAATTGGGCCGCTAGCGACATAGACCCACACGTGATCAGCTTCCACCTTCGTTTCGATGGTCGGTAATGGCGCATAGGAATATGGCGCATTGGGGGCGGCTCGACCATTCGTAAGAAACTGCACGCCATGGCAGGGGCAATCGAACGTCTTCTCGCCTGCGTTCCATGTCAGCAGGCAGGCCATGTGCGTGCAAACACCGGACAGCGCGGTGAACCCATTGGCCGTGTGCTGGAGATAGCCAATGACAGCGCCTGCCTCGAATCGCTTCACCATGCCGAGAGGCACTGTAGAAACCGCAGCCACCGCCACCCATTGACCTGTACCGGCTGGGACCAGCGGCCCAACCGGTGGCCCTGCCGTACGCTCCAGCGCTGAGGTAACCGCAGCGCCCGCTACAGCCGCAGCGGCAGCGCCCAGGCTGCCCCAGAGCAACCCACGTCGCGACATGCCCCGGCGCGGCGACACATGCTCCTGCGAGACAGGCGCAGATGGAGGCTCTGCTTCCGGTGTGCTCGCAATGTCAGGCGACGCCACATGCGCGGCGGGCAGACGACGACGTTCAGCTTCGAGCCGCGCGAAGAGCCGGGACGCAAAGGCTGGATCGACCTTGGCGCTGTCAGGCGACGCGGCGCGCAACAACGCTGCCGTCTCGTGGAGATGGAGAGCAGCATCGTCACTGTCGGCGCGTAATGGGCGACGGTCCGCGCGCAAATCTTCTATGAAGTCGTGCGCGCGCACGAAATGATCTGCGCTCTCCATTTCGCCCACGCTGTGTTCGTCCTCTGGCGTTCCGCTCAATTCGGGCGGCTTCTGATCGTCTGATGTCATCTTGGCCTGCTGCTCCGGTCACACCTTGGATTGCTCAACCCTGAATCATTCGTTGCCTTCGTCGTCCGCGGTCTCCATATTGCCTATCAGCGCTGGCTCAGACATCTGGCTGGCCTTGCTCAGTGCGCGATATTGCAGCACTTTGATGTTCGCCTCCGACAGATTCATGCGCGCAGCCGTCTCTTTGAGCGAACAATTGAGCAGGAAGCGATACGTGAGCACATCTCGATAGCGTTCAGGCAGTTGGCTGAGAATCCAGCGAACTCGTCCACCGGCGCTGTGATCATCAGGGAACTGGCCATTGTTCTGTTGGCTATCCCACCCGGCGGCCAGCAGATCATCGAGCGAACTCGACCGCAGGTGGTAGAATCGACGCCAGTAGTCTGCGATGGTCGTGCGTGCGACCTGAAACAGCCATGCCTGAATGGCTGCGCTATCTCGCGACTCGTCGAGCCCGTGCAGCGCCTTTAGATAGACCTGTGACGTAAGGTCTTCTGCTTCCTCGCGATTGCCCACCTTGCTGTAGACATAGCGGTAGACAACCGGCAGCGTCGTCTCGTACAACGCCTGAAAACTGCCGGTCACAGGTTTCGCCGAGGTATTTTGCTGCACTGGCTCCCCCTGGAGCATGATACGTCTGTCTCCCGCTCACTCACCGAAGAGTCCCGTTGGAGTATATGTCGTTGGCGCGCTGCACATACCTGGCGCAGCCGCGACGAACTTTACTTCCAGATACGGGAGCGGGTTACAGTCATCTACCGCGTGTTCAACATGTAGCATCCAACGTCGCTATGGGTTACGATACACCAGCATCAGCGGATGAGCGACAACCGTGCGACGTCCGCTGGGCGCCCAACGAGCAGTTCGTGCCGCATACCATATGAGGAGCACCATTCATGGCGGATGAAGTACAGCATGGCGGCGCGCAATCAGTAGACCAACTCGAAGACATCTTTCGCCGCCAGGGTGAACTTGCCGCCTACTATCGTGAGGCGCGTCCCAATGGTTTCTACAGTTGGGAACCGCTCACGCGCTGTACCACATGGACCCGCAGCATTGTGCATGAGTGCTGCGAACTCGACAACGAACTGAACTGGAAACCCTGGAAGAACGGCAAGTCGTTGGAAGACAACCGTGAGCAGAGACTCATGGAGACGGTGGACATCTTGCACTTCCTGGTACAGCTAGCGCTCGACCAGGGGTTCTCCGCTGAAGAAATCCATCGGGCCTATGTCGCCAAGAACGAGGAGAACCGTGAACGCCAGGTGAGTGATCCGCGCTATGCGCCCCACGCGCACTCTGAGCGACCTGCCCATGATACGGCAAAGGATGTTCGCTAAGCAATGAGCGACGATCTGCCACGGACGGATGATCATACCCAACTGCCAGGGCCTTCACGATTCACCCGCGAAACGTTGATTGGGTGTGTTGGGCTGCTCTGCATTCTGCTGACCGTACCCCTGCTCTGGATTGCCGTTGGTCTAGGCCGTGGATGGCTCAATCATGCGTTACCTCTTCTCGCGTTCGCGGCGGCCATCGGGGGAGCCGCGCTCACGCTTCGCGTGCCGTCTGGGTTCACCGTACGGTCAAGCGACCCTCGTCGTCCTCTCACGCCGAGCGGCGACGCTCCGACCATTGAGCTACCCGCCACTATGGCCAACGCGCTCATCGCCGCGCTTTCGACCATGCTCGCGCTCGTAGCTGCGGTAGGAATATTCTTCGAACTGACGCAACCAGGCAAACCGTGGGGCCTCTCATTGATGCTGATCGCTGGCGCGGCACTGCTCATCGTGGGATTGCTCGTGTATAGCGATCGTGCGCCAACACCAGCATGGCGATGGGTGCGCCGCACGATCTACGGCGCAGCCTTCCAGGCAAGTGGGCCGCTCATCGCCGGTGGATTGTTCTCGCTTTGTGGAGCGCTCTTCCTTGCGCTGCTCGACGGCTACAGCTGGGGACTTCTGGGGCTGGCTTCGGTCGTCTTGCTGGGCGTGCTGCTGACTCCACTCGCGCGGCGCATGCCGCCACAACGAGGAAGGGCGCGGTCGGCAAATCGACACACGCCCTGGTCCTCGTGAATTGTGCGGTTAGTTGTGCGCGCCGACCGCCTGCATGATCCCTTGAAGTCCGATCACGCGGAATCGATGATAGCGCTGGTCGAGCATAGTCTCGGTATCGAGCGCACGAAGCGTATGTAGTTCCTTCATGATCGCCGATTTGACGTTGTCAGCCGAGGCTTGATAATCACGGTGCGCGCCACCCACCGGCTCTGGAATGATGCTATCGATGATGCCAAGTTGCAGTAACTCGGGAGCGGTGATCTTCATCGCCTCCGCTGCGTCGGGCGCAAACGCGTTATCGCGCCAAATGATGGATGCCGCAGCCTCTGGAGCCGCCACGGTATACACCGCGTTCTCCAGCATCAGCACACGATCACCCACGCCGATGCCAAGTGCGCCGCCGCTGCCGCCCTCGCCAATGACAGCGCACACAATGGGCGTTCGGAGTCCCGCCATCACCAGCAGATTCTCGGCGATAGCCTGCGAGATACCGCGCTCTTCGTCTCCAAGGCCAGGATATGCGCCCGTGGTATCGATCAAGGTAACGACTGGCAAGTGGAACCGCTCGGCATAGCGGAAGAGCCGCAGCGCCTTCCGGTAGCCCTCCGGGTGGGCCATGCCGAAATTGCACTCTTCGCGCTCCTTTAGATCGCGGCCCTTCTGGTGTCCCATCAACACCACCGTCTGACCATCGATGCTGGCGATCCCGCCTTGAATCGCGCGGTCATCCGCAAACCGACGGTCTCCGCGCAACTCGACGTAGTCGTCGCACATACGCTTGATGTAGTCGTTCGTGTACGGACGATCGCGGAATCGCGCCACCTGCACGCGCTGCCACGGCGTCAGCGAGGAATAGATTTCTTTGGTCTTATGCGCCAACTCTCGCTGTAGCTCCGCTACCTGCATACGTTCGTCCGCACGCATGCGGTCGCCACGTCGCTGCAGGTGGCCAATGCGCTTCTCTATTTCCGCAAGCGGCTTTTCGAACTCAAGCTCATATGCCATCGCTTACTCCTTCCTCAATTCACAGGTTGGCGCGCCATTATGCGCCCGCGTGTTGCTGGCCGCCGCTGTGCAACTGAAGGAGGCGCGCGAGTGTCGAGCGCAACTCCCGTCGATGCGTGATTCCATCGATCATGCCATGTTTCAAGACAAATTCAGCCGTGTTGACGTCTTTCGGCAGGCGTTGATGCATCATCTGCTCGATGACGCGAGGTCCGGCAAAGCCGATGAGCGCGCCCGGCTCAGCCAGGATAACATCACCGAGGAACGCGAAGCTAGCCGAGACACCTGCCGTCGTTGGATCGGTCAGTAGGGAAATGAAGGGTATCCCCGCATCAGCCAGGCGCGACAATGCAGCAGAAGTCTTCGCCATCTGCATGAGCGAAATGGTGCCTTCCTGCTGGCGTGCGCCACCGGATGCAGAACAGATAACCAGCGGAATGCGCTCAGCTGCGGCTCGCTCGATCGCCTGCGTCAACTTCTCGCCGACCACCGAACCCATGCTGCCACCGATGAATCGGAAGTCCATCACCGCCAGCACCAGACGATTGCCATCAATCGACCCCGTGCCAACGATAACGGCATCTTCCATACCCGTCTTTTCGCGCTCGCTCACCAGCTTATCGGCATAGGAGCCCGAACGGGCAACGAAGCCCAGTGGATCGCTGGACCGCAGATCGTGGGCAAATTCTTTGAACGAATCGGGATCCAGCAACAGCTCGATGCGCTCGGGAGCCGCCAGGCGGAAATGATGTCCGCATTTCTGACAGACTTTGAGGTTCTTCTCCCAGTCTTTGCCAAGGAGCAGTTCGCGGCAGTTGGGACATTTGACCGCGAGATTATCTGGCAACGTGGCCGAGACAGCGTCAGGATGCGCCCCATTCATTTGCGCTACTGTCAGCGCTGGTTGCGACTCATCCCTCATGCGTTCTTCACCCCCGTTTAGGTATGCGCCAATCCTGATGGTGCGTTAGAGCTCACATCCAGGCAAACGTAGAAATCGACCCAAAAGTCTCATTATCATCGCCCATTAGACGGAAAGCGTCAACCAGCTAACACATTTCGGCTAAGCCATCTGCTAGCTAGTCTTCTTCGAACAGCGCATCCACAAACTCATCGACATCGAACGGTTCGAAGTCGTTGACCTTCTCACCTGTGCCAATGAATTTGATGGGAAGTCCCAGCTCTGATGCGACCGCGAAGACGATGCCGCCACGCGCGGTGCCATCGAGTTTCGTCAGGATGACACCGCTAACGCCAGCATCCTGCACAAACTGCTTGGCCTGCGCGAGCCCATTCTGACCAGTAGTCGCGTCGAGCACGAGCAATACCTCGTGAGGCGCTTCTGGATCGTATTTCTGGAGCACACGCACAATCTTCTTGAGTTCTTCCATCAAGTTTGATTTGTTGTGCAGTCGCCCCGCAGTATCAACGATCAGCACATCTGCGCCGCGCGCCTGCGCCGCTTGCATCGCGTCGTAGACCACCGCCGCAGGGTCCGCGATCGACTTGGGGTCAACACCTTGCTGGTGCGCAATCACCGGCACGCCCACGCGTTCACCCCAGGTCTTCAACTGCTCAACAGCGGCTGCGCGGAAGGTGTCACCGGCTGCGAGCGTGACACGATGCTTTTGGCGTTTTAGGAGATTCGCCAGCTTCGCGATGCTGGTGGTCTTGCCTACGCCATTCACGCCGACCATGAGGAACACAGAAATGGGTGACGTTTCTGAAAAGATGAGTGGTTCAGGGGCGCCTAGCAGCAGTTCGAGCTCTTCTTTCAGCGCGCCGCGAAGTTGCGCTCCGCTTGTCATCTCTTCCGCTACTACACGCTCATGCAGGATGGTCATCAAGCGTACGGTCGTCTGCACGCCCACATCACTACTAATGAGCGTCTCTTCTAGCTCGTCCCAAAGGTCGTCGGTAATGTCTTCGTGCGCAAGGGAATCATTGACGCGCCCAAAGAGTTGACGCGTGCGCCCCAGGCTCAGCTTGAACGGATTGAAGAAACCACGCTTCGGCGCTTCCTCGACCGCAGGCTCGCCCGACATGGACGCGTTCGGAGCGCCATTCGCCGTAGGGGGTACGGTCGCAGATGCGACCGTTGGTGGCGTCGGTTCAACTGCAGGGGATGACTCGGTTGGCGCCGACTCTGAAGCCGCCGCAGCAGGAGTCGCAGAGGACGGCTCGACAGCGGGAGCTAATGGCTCGGCGTCAGGTTCAGCGTCAGGTTCAGCCTCAGCTTGTGCTGGCTCTACCGTCTGCTGGTCGTTAACCTCTGACGCATCCTGTTCACTGTCTTGCCGTCCAAATAGGCCTTCCCGAAGTCGCTTGAACACGTCCGCTCCCTTTGTGGTCTCGCCGACCGGCGCCTCGCGCAAACACAAAGCGCGTTCGCACAGCGTCATCATACGCACTCACCGCCATCTGTCGCCAATAGGCGTACGACGAGAGCCACGCTGGAACGCAACGCGAACGCGCTTTCGAGTTAGCGCTGAGCCCGATGGGTATATGCCGACCCATCATTTACCGGCTCATTGATGATGATATCGCCGTTACGAATTTTCACATTGTACAGGCAGTTCGGGTTTGTGCAGACCCATGCCTTGAACTGGATCGACGCCCCCTGACTTCCGAAATCAGACAGCGGCACCAATTCTCCTGCGCCGCACTTCCGGCAGCGTGGGAATCCATACTCCAAAGCAATCGCCCCCTTCAAGTCGCGAGAAGTACCGGTATGTCCACTTGGCTGTTCAATCCACTCGTCGCCAACTCGCAATCGAGAGGCGCCGCAGTAGATAAGCTCCAGGGGGGCGATCGTCACAACTGTCCCCACCCAACCGCGTCCGCTGCTTCGGGCGCTTCATACCGTACTTCCGTACATTATCACATCATTCACCAGTGTGTATGATGTCGCTCTTACTCCCACCCTGTACTGCGTGCTGTGACATGTGCGAATGGCAAACATAGTGCAAGTTGCACGCCAGCACGCACATCTCACGCGCCAATTAAGGTTCGAATTGTGACAACGCGTTAGTGTTCGTTGAAACTACAACTGTAGCCTACACGTCTTATCCTCCTCCACCATTCAGCCTGTTTGGCAGATTTCTCCTAGGACCCGCCGATTGTGGCTTATTCCGTATCCACGGGCCTCGCTGGCACGTTATAATCGCAGTGAATCCAACTGAATGCACGGTGGCGCTCATCCACTTGTAGAGCTTGCCTGCCTGAGATATACTGCATCGAGGCGGAAGCTAAGAGGAATGGGCGTAAACACCAGTCGCGCGACGTATCGCAGACCAAGTGCGCTCCGGTGGATTACATGCCACCAGGAGGAAGCGTCATATGGAGAGTCAGCGCCGCCCCAGCCGTCGCTCGCGAGCAGTAGCTTCGCCTGGCGGAAGCGACTTCATCGGCATGGATGATCTGCGCATGGCAGGCGATGACAATCCTCCGGAATATACTTCGCGCGAACTGCCGGTCCTCCCCGTTCGCAACACTGTCCTTCTTCCGCACATGGTAGCGCCGCTCTTCATCGACCGCGAACCTGCGCTCAAAGCTGTGGAAGCCGCCACCGAAGTAGATCACACCATCCTCATCGTCGCGCAACGTTCTGAGCACATCAGTGATCCGGTCCCACAAGATATCTACGACATGGGTACTGAGTGTGTTATCAGCCGAGTACTGAGAATGCCAGACGGCGCGACAAACGTTGTCGTGCAAGGTGTGCGCCGCTTTCGCATTCAGCGCTGGACACAGCGTGCGCCATTCGGTCGTGTGCGTGGCGTCTCATTCGAGGAGCCCGATATCCGCACGTCACATATAGAGGCGCTCGCCCGCTCTGCTCTGCGCGCATTTGAAACCATCACGAAGCTCAGCCAGCGCATGAGCGAGGAAGCCTACATACAAGCGCTCAACATCGATCGCCCGGGAGCGCTCGCGGACTATATTGTTGCCCAACTGGAACCACCCATTCAGGTGCGTCAGGATATCCTTGAGACGCTTGACCCAACTGACCGCCTGCGCCGTACACTTGTGCTCCTTCAACGTGAAATGACCGTGCTCGAGATGGAGCAGAAGATCCAGGACGACGTGCAACGCGAAGTAGACCAGGGGCAGCGCGAGTACTTCCTTCGCGAGCAGATGCGTGTCATCCAAAAGGAGCTCACCGGACACGATCCGTCCGTTCGTGACGCCCAGGAACTTCGCGAGAAAATCGAAGCAAGCGGAATGCCTGCTGAGACGCGCGACAAAGCGCTGCACGAACTCGAGCGTCTCGAAGCGATGCCGTCGATGGCGCCTGAACACGGTGTGCTGCGGGCATACCTTGATTGGCTGACGGTCCTTCCATGGAACGTTCGCACGCAAGACCATCTCGACTTGCGGCGCGTCTCAGAGATGCTCGATGAGCGCCATTTCGGTCTGAGCAAAGTCAAAGATCGCATCATCGAATACATGGCAGTGCGCAAGTTGGCGCCTGAGGGACGTACGCCGATTCTCTGTCTGGCGGGTCCTCCGGGAGTGGGTAAGACCTCCCTGGGCCGCAGCATCGCTGAGGCGCTGGGTCGCAAGTTCGTGCGCGTATCACTGGGTGGCGTGCGCGATGAAGCCGAGATTCGCGGTCATCGCCGCACCTATGTTGGCGCGCTGCCTGGGCGCATAATCCAGGCGATGAAGACAGCGGGTGTCGTCAATCCGGTCTTTGTGCTCGATGAAATCGACAAGCTGGCTTCAGACTTCCGGGGTGACCCAGCAGCCGCCCTCCTCGAAGCTCTCGACCCTGAGCAGAACAACAGCTTCTCAGACCACTACCTCGAAGTACCCTACGATCTCTCACAGACGCTCTTCATCATGACAGCGAACGTGCTTGACGCGATCCCCGCGCCACTGCGTGATCGCATGGAGGTCATCGAGATTCCCGGTTATACCGAGGAAGAGAAACTGAATATCGCCACACGATTCCTCATCCCCAGGCAGATGACGGATGCGGGACTTTCCCCGGCTCGCATCGAAATCGATGACGACGCCGTACGTCGCATTATCCGAGAGCATACATATGAAGCCGGCGTGCGTAACCTGGAGCGCGAACTTGGCGCGGTGATGCGTCGGGTGGCGCGTCGCGTCGCCGAGGGGCGTCGTCACAAAGCGCACGTTACGGTGCAACGCGTGCCTGCCTATCTAGGCCAACAGAAGCACTTCCCCACCGAAGCCGAGGAACGTGATGAAATCGGCGTGGCGACGGGCCTCGCCTGGACAGCCGCGGGCGGCGACCTGACGACGATCGAGGTCATGGCGGTACCGGGTCATGGCGCGATTCAGCTTACCGGGCGACTTGGCGACGTGATGAAAGAATCTGCCCAGGCAGCGCTCACCTTCATCCGCGCCCGGGCCGATGCGCTTGGACTCGCTACAGACTTCTATGAGCGTGTCGACATTCACGTTCATCTACCTGCCGCAAGCATCCCCAAGGACGGGCCGTCGGCTGGCGTCACGATGGCGGTGGCGATGATTTCAGCGCTGACGGGGCGTGAAACGCGACGCGACGTTGCGATGACAGGCGAGATTACGCTGCGCGGACGCGTGCTACCGGTCGGTGGCGTCAAAGAAAAGGCGCTCGCGGCGCACCGTGCGGGCATCACAACGCTGATTCTCCCCCGCCGCAACGTCAGAGACCTCGATGAAGTTCCAACTGAGGTGCGAGAAGCGCTGATTGTCATTCCCGTTGACTCAATGGACGAAGTCATCGTGAATGCCCTGCGAGAGTCAGCGAGTGGTAGACTCGCGCCCGAACCGTCGGCGCATGCCTCAGGTAGCCTCACGCGTACGCAGCGGCCCTCGCGCCCGCTCGGCGAGCCACTGGCAGCCGCCAGCCGCCTGGAGCGTGCACGCCCGCCCCGAGATGTAATCGTCGCTGGCTAGCCACCGAAACTCTCCATGGCCAATTCGCTTTTCTCTGTGTGCAATTGACGACTTTCGACGTACAACAAGTACAGATTTCCATATCCGGGCATCTTCCCGGCAGGTGGTGAGTTCAGGTCGTCAAGGAATAGAAAAGCGAGGCGCCCGTGAGCGCAGGCGCATCACGGCCACAACTCTCGATCGTCATCCCGGCATACAACGAAGCGCGGCGGCTTCCCGAGAGCTTCGCACGGCTCTACGACTACCTCCGGCGGCAGCCGTATCTATCTGAAGTCATCGTCGTGGACGATGGCAGCGACGATTCGACCGCGAGCGTGGTTCGCGCGTGGATGGGTCGTTGGCATGCCCTGCGCCTGATCTCAATCCCACATAGCGGTAAGGGCGCCGCCGTCCGGGCAGGCGCGCTCGCGGCGCAAGGTGACTGGATATTCTTCGCCGACGCAGACTTCTCGATGCCCGTGCAAGAACTCACGGCCTTCAGCCCAACTGAGGCTCCCGATGTAGATGTGTTGATCGCTTCACGTGAAGCGCCGGGAGCTCGACGCTACGGTGAGCCATTCTATCGCCATCTGATGGGGCGCGCTTTCAATCGCCTGGTGCAATGGGCGCTCACGCCTGGCATCAGCGACACACAATGCGGATTCAAACGAATTCGGCGGGACGTCGCGCTTGACCTCTTCTTCCATCAGACTGTCGAAGGTTGGGGATTCGACGTTGAGATGCTGTACGTCACACGCCTTCGTGGATACTCCGTCCGTGAAGTTCCCGTTTCGTGGTACTACAAATCAGGTAGCAAGGTGAACCCGCTGCGCGACACACTTACCATGGGAATCGACCTGCTCACGATCTGGCGCAATGCGCAAACCGACGCCTACATGCGCCGCATCGTCGCCCATCCGACCTTGACGGCTGATCGGCCCGTCTCCTCCGACACTGCGCTCGATACTGAAGGCACTCTATAGGCTGGAGAGTTGGCGAGCGACGACGCGGAGAGACCTTCGGCCTAGAGCCTGTTATGAACTTCAGGGTAAGTGGATCAACTGATGCAACATCAAGCAGGTAAAGGCCAG
>DASVZC010000126.1:0-4665 GCA_036391835.1 Ktedonobacterales bacterium
TCTTGGCGTAATCGAAGGCTGGCAGTCGCGCTGGTATGCGCGTCGTGACTACAAAGACCTGCTCGCTGAGGATCGCAAGATTCGCGCGCTGGTCAACAAACGCCTGGCTAATGCCGCCGTCTCGAAGATCGAGATCGAGCGTGTGGCCGGCAACATTGCTG
The DNA here is from genome assembly GCA_036391835.1 of Ktedonobacterales bacterium. Taxonomy (GTDB): domain Bacteria; phylum Chloroflexota; class Ktedonobacteria; order Ktedonobacterales; family JADMIN01; genus JAKAIY01. The sequence continues at coordinate 162 of DASVZC010000126.1, forward strand.
TGACGGTGCACACCGCCAAGCCTGGTATCGTGATCGGCCGCAGCGGCGAGAGCGTTGAGCGCCTTCGTCTCGAGGTCGAGAAGGGCACCGGCAAGAAAGTGCGCTTGAGCATCCATGAGATTCGCAATCCGGAAGTGGTCGCGATTCTGGTGGCACGCAGCATCGCGGAGCAGCTGGAGAAGCGTGTCGCATTCCGCCGCGCGATGAAGCAGGCTGTGCAGAAGGCCATGCGCGGCAACGCCAAGGGCATTAAGATTGTCTGCGGTGGTCGCCTGGGTGGCGCTGAAATCGCCCGCGTGGAGAAGGAAGTCGAAGGTAGCGTGCCGCTGCAGACGCTGCGCGCGAACATCGACTATGGTCTGGCCGAGGCGCACACCACGACCGGCCTCATCGGTATCAAGGTATGGATCTACCACGGCGACGTGCTGCCCGAGAAGGCCCGTCAGGCTGGCTTCGGCGCCGCCACTGCGACCCAGGTGAGCCAGTCAGGTGAGCGCCACGGTGGTGACCGTGACCGCGGCGAGCGTCGAGGCCCTGGTGGTGATCGTGGTGATCGCCGCGGTGGCCCTGGTGGTGATCGCCGCGGTGGCCCTGGTGGTGATCGTCGCGGTGGCCCTGGTGGTGATCGTCGCGGTGGTGGCGACCGCTTTGGCCCTGCAGCGCGTGGCCCTCGCCCAACCAGCAGCACTGGCACGGGCATCGCCAACGCCTCGCGGCCAGCTCGCCCACCACGTCCCGCGCGCCCTGAGGCTGCCCCGCTGAACCCGGCTCCTGAGTCGGCGCCGCCCGCGCAGCCAGAGGCATCGGCGCCCGCGCAGCCGACTACGGAAACAGCGGAGCAATAAATCGCGCAGAGGACGCGCGAAGGCGTCCGACGCTCGTAGTGTTGTCGTTGGTCTTGGGCCGTTCCCGCCGCCTCGGGATGGGAGGCGAGGAACGGCAGCGACCAACGAACTGGAGCAATTGTCATGTTACTGGCGCCAAATCGTACCAAATACCGCAAGCAGCATCGCGGACGCATGAAGGGAGCCGCCCACAGCGGCAATACCATCGCGTTCGGCGAGTTTGGCTTGCAGGCGCTCGAGCCGGTCTGGCTCGAAGCGCGACAGATTGAGTCCGCTCGTATCGCCATCAACCGCTACATCCGGCGCGGTGGTAAGGTGTGGATTCGCGTATTCCCAGACAAGCCGATCTCGGCCAAGCCGGCTGAGACGCGCATGGGTTCCGGTAAGGGTGCGACCGATCACTGGGTCGCTGTCGTGAAGCCGGGCCGCATTCTGTTCGAACTGGGTGGCGTGAAAGAAGATGTCGCCAAAGAGGCCATGCGCCTCGCGTCGAACAAACTGCCGATCAAGACCAAGTTCATCGTGCGACAGGAGGCTGAGGGTGTCGAAGCTGAGTGAGCGCCGCCGGGAAATTCACGGACTGAGCGTAAGCCAGGCGCACCAGGAGCTTGCTGATCAGCGCCGGAAGCTCTTTGAGCTCCGCCTGCAGAAGGTGCGCGGCGAAGTGAAGAACAATCGACAGTTTCCGCAGGTCAAAGCCGACATCGCGCGGCTCATGCAGCATCTGGGCGAATTGCAGCATGCCCAGGGTATGGTGACCTCGGGTGAGTTGTCCGATGAAACCGCCGGGGAGAAGTAGATAATGAGCACTGCAAAGCCAACCGGCGGCAAGTCAGGCGCGGCAAAAGAGACTGTGAAGAAGACGCCCGCGAAGACGACAGCCGCATCGAAGACCACGTCGAAGACCACGTCTAAGACAACAGCGAAGACGACGGCCAAGACGACGGCAGCCGCCACCAAGGCGCCCGCAAAGCGCACAACGCGAGCGACTGCCGCGAAGGCCGCTGCCGCTGCGACAGAAGTGAAGCGCGAGCCACGCCGTCAGGTGAAGACCGGCCGTGTGGTCAGCAACAAGATGGAGAAGACAATCGTCGTCGCCGTCGAGTCGCTGAAGCGCCATCGTCTGTACAAGCGCACATATAAGTCCACCACGAAGTTCAAGGCGCACGACGAGCACAACGAAGCGCTGATCGGCGATATGGTTCGCATCGAAGAGACGCGTCCCATGAGCAAAGACAAGCGCTGGCGCCTGATCGAGATCACGCAGCGTGCGGTTCAGGCTCCATCTGTGGAGCAGGTCGTGGCGCAGCTCGATCCTGAGGCGGAGGGCCGCTAACATGATTCAGGTGCAGACCCGTCTCAAGGTCGCCGACAACACCGGCGCAAAAGAGATCATGTGCATCCGCGTGATGGGCAGCTCGAACCGCCGCTACGCGGGTGTTGGCGATATCATCAAGGCGTCGGTGAAGCAGGCCGCGCCAAACGGCGCCGTCAAAAAGGGCGAAGTTGTCACGGCGGTAGTCGTGCGCGTCGCCAAAGAGTATGGCCGGCCAGATGGTAGCCATATTCGCTTCGACGACAATGCTGCTGTTATCATCTCCGGGGGTAACAATCCCCGTGGGACGCGCATCTTCGGGCCGGTTGCGCGTGAACTGCGCGACCGCGCCTTCATGAAGATCATCTCGCTCGCGCCAGAAGTGCTCTAATCGAGCGCTGGCGCGAGTAGCCCAGACTGCGCCCAGACTACGCCGAATTTGGCGATGATATGGGCGCTTGTGGGCAAATGATACGATCCGAAGAAGGCCAAAGGGCAAGGGAACGAGGGACAAATCGCAATGGCGACACCAAAAGACAAGCAGCGCAAGCCCCTGCACCTGGCCAAGCTACACGTGCATAAGGGTGACACGGTTCTCGTGCTGGCGGGCAAAGACCGCGGCAAGCGCGGGAAGGTGCTATCCACGATGCCTCGCGACAACAAAGTCATTGTCGAGGGCGTCAATATCGTGAAGAAGCATGTGCGGGCGGGCGCTGGTGTGGCGGCTGGCATCATCGACAAGACGATGCCGCTCCAAGTTTCGAACGTGATGGTGATCTGCACGGAGTGCGGCGAGCCAACACGCATCGGCCATGATCGCGTGGCGATGGGAACCGACCAGAAGATGCGGACTCGCCGCGTGTGCAAGCGCTGCGGTAAGCCCATTGAAGAGCACACGAGGGATTAAGCCGTGGCAACGACAACACCGACCGGCCTGAAGGGCCGCTATCTCACCGACGTCGTGCCGGGGCTGCGTAAGGAATTCGGTTACGCGAACCCGATGCAGGTTCCTTCGGTGCATAAGGTCGTCATCAACATTGGTCTGGGCGAAGCGACGCAGAACCCGAAAGCCATCGAGAACGCCCGTCGCGATCTGGCCGACATCACTGGCCAGCTTCCGGTGATCACGAAGGCGAAGCGCTCGGTCGCGGCGTTCAAGCTGCGCGAGGGCATGCCGATTGGCGTGATGGTGACGCTGCGCGGCCAGCGTATGTACGACTTCCTGGAAAAGCTGATGACGTTGGCGCTGCCTCGTCTGCGCGACTTCCAGGGCGTGCCGGCTGACGCCTTCGATGGCCGTGGCAACTACACGCTCGGCATGAAAGAGCAGCTCGCCTTTCCGGAAATCGACTACGACAAGATCGACAAAGTGCGCGGTATGGAAATCACCGTCGTGACGACTGCCCGCACCGATGAAGAAGGCCGCCGCCTGCTCGCCCTGATGGGCATGCCTTTCAGCAAGAAGTAGGGCCTGCGCGACTTGATTCACCCGCCGAACGCCTGATATGTGTACGCAGGCGTTCACACGGCGCGACTCGTATCTGAGCGCGCCGGTTGAGAGCGAGAATCTCAAAGCTACCGCATTAGAGCGGGACAAAGAGCCTGGAAACCGGCGCGACGCCTGACGGCTCTGGCGATAAACGTTCGCCAGCCGCGCGTCCTCCGCCGAAGCCCAGTCTCTCGCCCTGGAGGGGGCAACGATGGCAAAGACTTCGATGATCGTCAAGTCCCAGCGCAAGCCCAAGCATTCGACACAGCAGCATCACCGCTGCAGCGTTTGCGGTCGCCCGCGTGGGTATATCCGCAAGTTCGGCCTCTGCCGCATCTGCTTCCGTGAGCGTGCGCTCCGGGGTGAGCTTCCCGGCGTGACGAAGTCGAGCTGGTAGGACTGGCGAGGAGAACTTTCGGCATGAACATGACCGATCCCATCGCGGATATGCTGACACGCGTCCGCAACGCGATCATGGCGCGCCACACGCGCGTCTCGATTCCTTCCTCGAACATGAAGATCGCCATTGCGCAGATCCTCAAAGAGGAAGGTTATGTCAAAGACTATACAGTTGACCGCCGACCTGAGAATCCCTATGGCCCCCAGGGCGCAATCATTGTGACATTGCGCTATGTGGACAAGCGGCCAGTGCTCACTCAGCTCAAGCGCGTCAGCAAGCCCGGTCTGCGCGTCTACACGCGTCGCGACTCGATTCCCCGCGTGCGCGGTGGCCTGGGCACGGCGATCATCTCGACACCGCAGGGTGTGATGTCAGGCCGCAAGGCGTACCAGCTTGGGCTGGGCGGCGAAGTGGTCTGCTACGTTTGGTAGGGAGGACGACACATGTCTCGTATC
>DASVZC010000127.1:0-18900 GCA_036391835.1 Ktedonobacterales bacterium
TCTGGCGATCTTTCTCGCGACGCCAATGCTCGCGCTTGTGGTATTGCTGTTGCGTGACCGCACGCGATGGGCGTGGCATGGATGGGCGCCTACCGTCTCACTGCTCACGCTGCTGGTCGTCGCAACCATCTATACGACCCCAGGGGACAATCATCTGGTCGCCAGTCATGTCTGGTCATACGATCCCGCGCTCGTCAATGGCGCTTCTGTCGGCGCGATTCCTATCGAGGAGTTCATCTTCTTCCCGACGCAGACTCTTCTGCTGGGGCTGTGGTTTCTCTGGCTCTCGCCTCGGCTACGTAGTCCTGTAGTCAAAGACGCGCATGACGAGGATGCGAAGTGGGGTGCGGTGACAGCGCGTATGGTCGCCAGTGTCGGTGGAGTCGCGCTCTGGCTGGCGGGGGTCGGACTGCTCATGAGTGGCTGGCGTTCGGGGACGTATCTGGGATGGGAACTGGCCTGGGCGCTTCCTCCGATTGTCCTTCAACTCCTTGTCGGCGGCGACATCCTCTGGCGGCGCCGTGTGGAACTTGGCGCGTTGCTATTGCCCGCGATCCTGTACCTCTGCGCCACGGATGCCCTAGCCATCGCGGTAGGCATCTGGAGGATTGATCCCCAACAGTCAGTTGGCGTGAAAATTGGTGGAGCGTTGCCACTGGAGGAAGCTGTCTTCTTCTCGCTGACAAGTGTATTGGTCATGTTCGGCATGACGCTGGCGTTGGCGCCTGAAGTCAGGGTTCGCCTGCGTTTCTGGCGCCTATCGAATGGCGCGTGGCTCGCATAAAAGCGCTCTAGGATAGAGCGTGAGACAAGCGCGTAGGCGAGGAGGCGCATAGACTGTGCAGACATTTCTGCCATATCCCGATTTCGCAGCCAGCGCCTCTGCGCTCGACTCTCGTCGACTTGGCAAGCAGCGCGTCGAAGCGTATCAGATTCTGCGTATACTCCGTGGTGAATACGCTGGCAGGGGCTGGCGTCATCATCCCGCGGTGGCGATGTGGCGCGGCTTCGAAGATGCGCTTGGCCTGTACATGAACGCCATGATCGCTGAATGGGTGCGACGCGGGTACAAGAATACGATGGCGCTGTACGCCGCGCCGGCGGACCCAGAAATGCCACCCTGGCTTGGCGACCCCGCGCTGCACGCAGCTTATCGCTCCAACCTCCTGCGCAAAGCGCCCGACTTTTATAGGCAGTACGGTTGGACAGAGCCAGCCGACCTGCCATATGTGTGGCCAGTCGGAGGCAAACCAGCGGAGGCTATTTCCAGCTAGCCGATGCGAAGTCGCTAACGCTGACCGATGGCGATGTGGACGGGCATGGCGCAGCGATATTGCCGCGAGTCGATGTCGCGCAGCGCCTTGTTCAGCGTCGCATCGAATTGTTCCTCAGTCGCTAGCCCTTGCGCGACGACAACCCCGCGAATGGCGCGCACACCCGCGAAGTAGTCCGCCACCATCATCTTGCCGACGCGCCCACCCCATGCGCCGCAGGGAATCTTGATTGTCTGCGTCGCGACATTCTTGAGCCCGACGCTGGTGAGCAGTTCACCGACGTGCGCCGCATCCCCGATTACCACACCCCGGCGGGAGCTAATGGCGCGAATCCAGTCCATCAGCTGTTCGGCGACTGGTCCACCTTCGGCGGGCAATGTCGGCTCAACAGATTCAACCCAGCCGCCAGAGGCTGTCACCCGAACGAGTTCCTGAACGACACGTGGCCAGCGGTCATGGGGAATCGCGCTTACCAGCAGGCGCATGTGCACGTAGTCAAACGCCTGATCGGGAAAGGGCAGACCTTCGAGAACGTTGCCTGCCTGGAACTGGTAGTTGGCCGGGATTGGCTCTGGTAGGGCTGACTTCGCAGTGTCCATAGGTGGTTCATTGATGTCGAGTCCAACGACGCTTGCCTGGGGAAAGAGTTGCGCCATTTCACGCGCCCAGCGCCCGGTGCCCGTCCCGACGTCGAGGATGGTACGCGCCTGTGTGACTGGCGCCGCGAAGTTGCCTTTGAGCGCCGCGCGAAAGAGATAGTGCTGGAAGTCGAGCCGATTCATCTCTTCGAGGTCGCGTGGCAAATTGTACGGCACCCCGCGCGCGCGTACGCGCCCAGCGACCATGGCCACCGGGGCGCCATTGCTTACCAGCGCGCGCCCTGTGAATGCTGCGCGATTACCTTCAGACCTGCGGAAGAGACTGGTAAACCAACTCATGCCTATCTCCTCGGAACTCGTTGGATGTCATGAAAGTTGAAGACAGTGTGGCGCCCCGACAGTGAATGGAGCGCCTTAGACCGGGTAGAAGGGAACCTCTAGCAAGAAATCCGTAGGGTGTAGGTGTTGCGGCAGCCACAGGGTTACTACCACGAAGCCGTTCATCGTGGGTGGCTCGAATTCGAGACGTCCGCCACTTTGTTCGATGATGGCGCGCATTGCCCATACTTTGGCCAGATTCTCTTGTCGCGAGAGTAGCGCTTGATATGCCTGGAGTGACTGCATCGCATCGCCTTGCCGTTCCGTGTGTAGGCTAGGGCTATCCTCGTATGTGGCGCGCACCCTTACACGCCATTCAAGCGCTAAACGCACAACACGCCTTGGTTGTTATAGTAGCCGACACTGTCAAGAAAAACTACCCGCCAGCCGATATGAATGTCAAGCCGCCGTCTCTACTGCGCGCCACTATGACATCCTTGACATAGTCGCTCTACGCTCGCTACTATGTCTGATGTGACATAGTAGCACGTCAAGTGAAGGGCTTTTTCAATGTTCGGGTATTCTGGCAAGACTGCGTTGATTACTGGCGCTTCAAGTGGGATTGGCGCTGCATTCGCAGGCGCGTTGGCTGCTCGTGGCATGGCGACTGTGCTGGTTGCGCGCTCGGAAGAGCCGCTCCGGGCGCTTGCCAGTCAACTTACTGAGCGGCATGCGACACGCGCCGAGGTGATACCGGTTGACCTCTCGACGGCAAGCGGTGTCGCTGAGTTGATCGAAGAAATTCAGCGCCGTGAGATGTCCATAGATCTCCTGATCAATAACGCCGGATTCGGCCTGCATGGGCGGTTCGAGAGCCTTTCTCCGCAGCAGCAATTGGACGAGATACAGGTGAACACTGCGGCGCTGGTGGCGCTCACGCATGCCGTGGCGCCCGGCATGTTGGCGCGGTCATCCGGCGCAATCATCAATGTCGCGTCGACGCTGGCCTTTCAACCTGACCCCTACATGGCTGTCTATGGGGCGACCAAGGCATTTGTCCTCTCGTTCAGTTCCGCGCTCGCGGAGGAGTATGCCGCGACTGGTGTGCGCGTAATGGCCCTGTGTCCAGGGGCTACGGCGACGCCGTTCTACAAAGTGGCAGGTGGCGACGAGACCTTCGCACGGATGAGGATGCGCACGCCTGAACAGGTGGTCACGACTGGCCTCCGCGCATTGGAAAGTGGGCGCACGGTCGTCGTAGATGGCGCGAGCAATCGCTGGCTGTTTGGGCTGACTTCGACACTTCCGGCGAGCGTGGGCGCGCGTATCCTCGGCAGTGCTTTGCGGCCAAAAGTGCGCTAACAGAGAGCTACATCCTTCGTTTGCAGCCGATTGCGCCTGCCAATGCCGCGCATGTCTGATATAACAAGCATGTGACGGCGCAACGAAGGAGAATAGCTACCATGACGCTCGATCCGCAACTGCAAGCCTATGCCGCCCAACTTGCCGCGACGGCTGGCCCGCCTCGACATACGCAGACTCCCGAGGCTGTGCGAGCCGCGATGCTCGAAGAGTCCGCGGCGCAGGCGGATTCGTTAAAGCGTGAGACGGTCGCCAGTATCGAGCGGCACGAAGTATCCGGCCCAGTTGGCCCTGTTCCTGTTCATGTCTACATTCCCGAGGGCCAGGGACCGTTTCCCGTCGTCGTCTATTTGCATGGTGGCGGCTGGGTTCTCAGCGATCCGCAACTCGTCGATTCGCTCAGTCGGAGCATCGCGCATGGCGCCGGGTGTGTCGTCGTTGCTGTCGAGTATCACCTTGCGCCGGAGCATCGTTTTCCGGTGGCGGTTGAGGATTGTTATAACGCGACCCAGTGGGCCGCCGTACACGCGGAGACATTTAGCGGCGACCCTGCGCGCCTGGCGGTCGCGGGGGACAGCGCAGGCGGTAATCTGGCTGCCGTCGTCGCTCTGATGACGCGTTTGCGGGGTGGCGCTCCACTACACGCCCAAATATTGATCTATCCCATCACCGACCTACGTATGCAGTCGGCCTCCTACACAGAAAACGCCTATGCTCCGATGCTGACCCGCGACGACATGCACTGGTTCCGCAGCCACTACATCCGCGACGAATCGGACATCGAGAATTCACTGGCTTCCCCTCTGCTAGCCCGAGACCTCCAGCGCTTGCCGCCTGCCCTGATCGTGACGGCGGGATTCGATCCCCTGCGCGACGAGGGTGAGCAGTACGCTGGCCGCTTGCGTGCGGAAGGCATTTCCGTTACGCTCCGACGATATGATGACCTCGCGCACGGATTCCTCCACCATGATGCAGTCGTCGAGCGGGCGCGGCAGGGCAAGGAGGAGACCATCGCCACCATTCGCGCGATGGCCCATGCGCCCGCCTCTGCCGGAGCGGATCTGCGCATCGAACGATGATGACGTGGATTTTGTAGAATACTATGGACTACCTGCGCTATTGAACTCACAGTAATTGAGGCTGTCGCCCATGCACAATATGCATGAAGTCGCACGAAGGGCCGGTGTCTCGCTTGGCACGGTTTCGAATGTGCTCAATCATCCGGAGCTCGTCTCCGACGAGACACGCTCGCGGGTCGAGCGCACCATCGAAGAACTGGGGTTTGTGCGCAATGGCTCCGCGCGCCACCTGCGCGTGGGGTCCACCCAGAGCATTGGGTTGGTCGTGCTCGATGTGTCGAATCCATTCTTCACCGAGGTCGCGCACGGCGCAGAAGACGCTGCGAGCAAGCGTGGCTATATCGTCATCCTCTGCAATTCCGACAATTCGCTGCGCAAAGAACAGAACTATCTGCGGACGCTTGAAGAGCAGCGTGTTGGCGGTGTCCTGATCGTTCCGCTCGATGATCAGGCGAACTATCAGCGCGCATTGCGCCGCAGCGGCGCCTCTGTGGTACTGCTCGACCGTGTGAGCAAGAATCCCGATGTGTGCTCTGTGTCGGTGGATGATGTGTATGGCGGCGCACTGGCGGCCCGACATCTGCTGGAACTCGGCCATCGTCGCTTTGCCTACATTCACGGTCCGTTCACCAGTCCACAATACGTGGATCGGCTCGATGGTCTTCGGAGCACGGTTCGCGCCGCCGGACTCGACCCAGACACCGCAATCTCGTGCATCAGCGCCGAAACAGATAACGCGCATGCTGGCGTCGCCTGCGTTGAGGCATTTCTCCATCTGCAAGACCGGCCTACTGCCATTTTTTGCGGCAACGACTATCTCGCCATGGGCGTCATGTATGAACTCGGGCAGCAGGGGCTTTCCGCGCCCGGCGATGTAGCTGTGATCGGCTATGACGATATCGATCTCGCCTCGATGTTTCCGGTCCCGTTGACCACGATTCGCCAGCCAAAATATGACCTAGGTTTCGCCGCTGCCGATCTGCTGCTCGACGAAATCACCAACAAGGCTGCGCATACGCATCGGCAGATTGTCTTCCGGCCAGAACTCATCGTGCGCCAATCCACGGACGCGTCCATGAACGGTGGATCCAAATCGCGAACGCTCACCTCTCGGCATCCATAGTTTCAGTGATTCCCGCACGAGTTTTCAGAGGCACTTGACAAGACGGATTCGCGTCAGTATTCTTTGCCACAATGAAACGTTTCAATAGCTAATCGTTCAGTGTCGTTCGCATCGTGTTGAAGCGTTTCGATCTACTTCCTCACTACGTTGTGCGTGGTGATCGAGAAGGAGTGAGCGATGACGCCCGCCCCGCCCCTTGCTGCGTTACGTGACATCACGAAGCGATTCGGCGATGTAGAAGTGTTGCGCCAGGTATCGTTCCCGCTCTGTGCCGGAGAAGTTCACGCTCTGGTCGGTGAGAATGGCGCTGGCAAGAGCACGTTGGTCAAGATTCTCGCTGGCGTGCATGCGCCTGACGGTGGCAGCGTGCTGCTCGATGATCAGCCAGTTACGCTGCATAATCCCGCCCAGGCGCAGCGCCTCGGCATCGCCGTCATTCACCAACAGCCGTCACTCTTTCCTGACCTCGACGTCGCCGAAAACATCTACATGGGGCGGCAACCGTTGGGCGCGATGAGGCAGGTGGACTGGGCGCTGATGTACCGCGAGGTGAATGCGCTCTTGCATCGGCTCGACGCTCACTTCGATGCGCGTACACCAGTGCGCAGCCTTTCTATCGCCGATCAGCAACTGATCGAAATTGCGAAGGCGTTGTCCATGACCACGCGTGTGCTGGTGATGGACGAGCCGACCGCGGCGCTCTCGGGCCGTGAGGTCGAGGACCTGTTCGCCATCGTCCGACAACTCCGCGAGCAGGGGGTAGCTGTCCTCTTCATCACTCATCGCCTGGAAGAAATCTACGATCTGGCGGACCGCGTGACCGTGCTTCGAGACGGCGCACACATTCTGACTAAGCCCATCGGCGAGGTTACGCAGGCGGAGTTGATTCGCGCGATGGTCGGTCGCGACATGAGCGCGCTCTTTCCCAAGCAGACGACATCTATTGGTACGGTTGCGCTCGAGGTGCGCGGGCTCACACGCAAAGGTGAGTTCCGCGACGTGAGTTTCCAGGCGCACCGTGGCGAGATTCTCGGATTCGCTGGCCTGGTCGGCGCTGGACGTACCGAGGTCGCGCGGGCGATCTTTGGGCTTGAGCCACTCGACGCGGGTGAGATCATGCTCGACGGTCAACCAGTCTCCATTCACGCACCTGCTGATGCGATGCGTCACGGAATCGCCTATGTGCCGGAGGATCGCTACGAACATGGTCTGGTACGTCAGTTCCCGATCGTGACCAATGTCACGATGCCGATCTGGCGCGCAGTCTCAAACCGCTTGGGTATCGTCAACACCCGCCGCGAGCGCGACATCGCCACCGACTATTTCAACCGGCTGCAGATACGCGCCACCGGAATCGAGCAACTCACACAGTCGCTCTCAGGTGGCAACCAGCAAAAGGTCGTGATTTCCAAGTGGTTGGCGACCCACCCACAGGTGCTGATTCTGGATGAGCCAACGCGCGGCATTGATATTGGCGCGAAGGCGGAGGTGCATCGCCTCATTTCGCAACTCGCCGCCGAGGGCATCGCCATTCTGATGATTTCCAGTGAGTTGCCTGAGGTTCTTGGCATGTCTGACCGCATTCTGGTCATGCATGAGGGGACGATCGCCGGAGAGTTCAGCCGCGACGACGCCGACCAGGAGCGCATCATGGCGGCTGCGATTGGGCAAGCGGAGGGGGAGCCACATGCAAACTAAGAGCTCCACTTCACCAACGCCAGCAAGTGGCGCGGCGCCGGTTGATACCTCGCTCGCCTCAGTGGTGGCACGCATCGGTCAGGCCCGCGAATTCGGGTTGCTGGTCGTGCTCGCCGTCATCATCGCGTTCGTTGGCGTGCAGCAGCCGCGTTTTCTGCAGATCAGCAATTTCGAACACATCCTGCAGTCGATTGCCATCATCGCCATTGTGGCCGTTGGCGAGACATTGGTCATTCTGACACGGAACGTTGATCTGTCCGTCGGCTCTGTCGTCGGGTTCAGCGCTTTCGCCAGCGCCAATCTGTTGAAGAATCACCCAAGCCTCAACTTGCTATTGGTTTTCCTCTTCGGATGCGCGATTGGCGCGGTGTTGGGCGCAGTCAACGGATTGTTGGTTGCGTACGCGGGTATTCCCGCCATTGTCGTCACGCTCGGCACGCTCAACATCTATCGCGGACTCGATTTCGCCGTCGCTGGCGGCAGTGAGGTGAGCGCCTTCCAGGTGCCTACCGCATTTCTGAACATCGCGGGTGACTATGTGCTGGGCATACCGCTGCTGGTCATTATCGCTGCGGCCATCGCCCTCATCGCGGGATATTTCCTGCGCTACTCCCGCCAGGGACGCCAATTGTACGCCATCGGCAGTAATCCCGACGCGGCGCGGGTGGTGGGCATTCGGAAATCGCGGCTGACTTTCATGGCCTTTCTGACGACGGGCATACTCAGTGGATTCGCGGGTGTGCTGTGGGCGTCCTACTTCGCGACGATCAACTCAGGCGCCGCTGGAGGTCTGGAACTGCTCGTGATCGCGGCGGTCGTGGTCGGTGGCGTCAACATCTTCGGCGGCTCCGGCACGATGTTGGGCGCGATGCTGGGCGCGATCGTCCTGGGAGTCATACAGAACGCTCTAGGTGTCTTGCGGGTCGATCAATTCTGGCTTCAGGCCATCTACGGCGCGGCTATCCTGATCGCTGTGACGCTCGACGCGCTCGTGACACGGCAGGTGCAGCGGTTGCTGATTGCGCGGAGGGCACAAAGAGAATGATGAACCGCTTGCGCTCCCTATCCCAACGTATGACCTCGTGGGAACTGCTTCTGGTGGCGTTGTTGGTGGGTGTGCTCATCAATGGCGCGAATCAGTCGCCGTATTTCCTGAATGCCACTAGCTTCTCCTTGATGTTTAGCGACTTCAGCGAGAAATCGATCATGGTACTGGCAATGATGCTCATCATCATCGTCGGCGAGATCGACCTCTCTGTCGCTTCCATATTGGGCTTTTCCAGCGCTATTGTCGGCGATTTGTTTGCCGCTGGCTGGCCGTTGTGGCTGGCTATCGTGGCCGCGCTCGTCGTTGGCGGACTCGCGGGCCTTTTCAACGGACTGCTGGTGACGCGCCTGGGTTTGCCCTCTCTCGTAGTCACGCTGGGAACGTTGGCGCTCTACCGGGGAGCCGCCTATATCGTCCTCGGCGAACGGGGCATCAGTACGTATCCGAATGTGTTTACCCAGTTTGGATTCGGCGACATTCCCGGGACCCTGATCCCCTGGACTTTTCTGATTTTCGCTGTACTGGCGATCGTAGTGGGTGTGATGCTCCACAGCAGCTGGGTGGGGCGTCAACTCTTCGCTATCGGCGCCAATAAGGAGGCGGCTCGGTATGCGGGTGTGGCTGTCGCTCGCATCAAGCTCCTCCTCTTCGTCGTGTCGGGACTGGTTGCCGCGCTCGCGGGCATTATCTTCACCGCCCGGTTCGCGACCTCACGCGCTGACAACGCGGTAGGTTTCGAACTGGACGTGATCACCGTCGTGCTGCTTGGTGGAGTTGATATCTTCGGCGGACGTGGCTCGCTCCTCGGCGTGCTACTCGCCCTCTTCACCGTTGCGGCGCTGCGCGATTCATTTGCGCTGGCAAACTATCCCGACCAGGTACAGAGCATTCTCGTCGGTGTACTCCTCATCGTGTCCGTGCTTGGCCCACTCGCGGTCAAGCGACTACAGGACGCCTGGATCAAGCGGCGACATGTTGTCTCCAGTCAGGCGTAGTCACTGGTTGCAAAGGGGGAACTCGTGAAACACTGGACGCGCGCCGTTGTCAGCGCTCTCGCGACATCGGCAGTTCTGGTCCTGGCCGCGTGTGGCGGCTCCGCGAGTGGTGGTTCGTCAACCGCGCTCAGCGTCGCCTTCCTGCCCAAGCAGGTCAACAACCCGTACTTCAACACCGCGGCTGATGGCGGCAAAAAAGCTGCCAAGGACCTGGGTGGCACGTTTACGCAAGTCGGCCCTTCGACCGCCAACGCGGCGGCTCAGGTTCCATATATCCAGACGCTGACGCAGCAGCACGTCAGCGCCATCGTCATCTCGGGCGATGATCCCACTGCGGTCGCTCCGGCGCTCAAGCAGGCGATGAGCCAGGGTATCAAGGTCGTTTCCTACGATGCGGATGTCGCGCCTGACGCGCGCCAGGTCTTCATCAACCAGGCCAACGCGGAAGACCTCGGCACAACGGAAGTTGATCTGCTCGGCAAGGAGCTCAACTATACCGGTGAGATCGCCATCCTGTCCGCGTCGGCGACCGCTTCAAACCAGAATACCTGGATCGGATATATGAAGCAGGAACTGGCCAAGCCGCAATTCGCAAACATGAAGCTCGACACGGTTGTCTATGGCAACGACGATGATACGACGAGCTACAACCTGACCCAGCAACTGTTGCAGTCCTATCCGAACCTGAAGGGGATCATCTCTCCGACAACGGTGGGTATCTCCGCCGCCGCTCGCTATCTCTCATCCAATCACCTTTCCGGCAGGGTCATGCTGACGGGTCTGGGTACGCCAAACCAGATGCGTCAGTTTGTCAAAGATGGCACAGTGAAAGGATTCGAGCTGTGGAACGTCAATGATCTGGGCTATGTCGCGTATTGCGCTGCCGCTGGGCTGGTGAAGGGGACGATCACTGGCAAAGAAGGTGACACATTCACGGCAGGGTCACTTGGCAAATTCACGGTGGGCGCGAACGGCGCCGTTTTGCTGGGCAAGCCATTCGTCTTTGACTCCAGCAATATCGACCAGTTCAACTTCTGACCACTGACCGCTTCGGAGGAGGCCGGGCGCCGCGCCTGGCCCACCTCCGAAGCGGTGGCGCAGCGGTATCAAGCACTGGAGACGTATTGTGAATCCTGATAGCGCGGTGGCCGCGCTTCGCGCCACACTTGAGCGCCGTGGCCAGGATGTAGATGATCTGATCGGTCGCATCCAGGCGTTCGCTATCGAAACACCATCCTGGGGATATGGCAATTCGGGGACGCGGTTCAAAGTCTTCCCGTGGCCAGGGGCAGCGCGCAACCTGCATGAGAAGCTAGCCGACGCCGCGATGGTGCACCGTGTCACAGGCGCCTGCCCGACAGTCGCGCTTCACATTCCCTGGGACAAGACGGACGATTGGCGCGCGACCAGACAAGAGGCCGAGCGTCAGGGTGTGCGCATTGGCGCCATCAATCCGAACCTCTTTCAGGACGATGCCTACAAATTAGGCAGCCTCACCCATCCCGACGCGGCGATTCGCAAGCAGGCGATCGAGCATGTGCGCGAGTGCATCGCGATCGCTGACGCGACAGGCTCCACGCTGATCAGCCTGTGGCTGGCTGATGGCATCAACTACCCTGGACAAGATAGCCTGCGTAGCCGCCGTGGTCGCCTGCTGGAATCTCTGCAAGCGATCTATGCCGACCTCAAGCCCAATATGCGCCTTTTGATCGAGTACAAATTCTTCGAGCCAGCGTTCTATGCGACCGACCTGCCAGACTGGGGCACATCGCTCCTGATGGCGCAAAAGCTGGGGCCGCAAGCGGAAGTGCTGGTGGACACTGGACACCACGCGCAGGGCACGAACATTCCGCAAATCGTCGCGCAATTGCTCGACGAAGGTCGGCTGGGTGGGTTTCACTTCAATGACCGCCGGTACGCTGACGATGATCTGATCGTTGGTTCGGTCAACCCATTCGATTTGTTCTGTATCTTCCATGAGATCGCCAGCGCCGAGGATGATGGGAACGCAAACGTGGGCCGCATCGCTTATATGATCGATCAATCGCACAACATCGAGCCGAAGATAGAAGCGATGGTGCAGAGCGTCGTCAACATCCAAATCGCCTACGCAAAATCGCTGCTGGTAGATCGCTCCGCGCTGGCCCGCGCGCAAGCGGCGGGAGACGTGCTCGCCGGATATCGCGAATTGCAGGCCGCGTACGAGACGGATGTGCGCCCGCTGCTGGCCGAGGCGCGCCAACGCATGGGGCTACACCCCGATCCCATCGTCGCGCTGCGCGAAAGTGGCTACGCTGAGCGAGTGGCGCACGAGCGCGAAACCGCGGAGGTTAGTTCGGGATATCCCGGCGCGTGATGGTCGCCAGAGAGGGAACAGTATGCAGCGCATCGCGTTTCTCATGCGCATTCAGCCGGGGACAGAAGACGAGTATGAGCGGCGTCATCGGTCTGTCTGGCCGGAAATGCTCGCCGAATTGAAAGCCGCGGGCTGCCACAATTACTCGATATTTCGTCAGGGGCTCCAACTCTTCGCCTATCTCGAAGTGGACGACCTCGACTACTACCGCCAGTATCTTGCCGGCAGCGACATCGCGGCGCGGTGGGAGACGCAGATGAGCGATATCCTCGTGCGCGAGGTAGACCCAGCGACGAACTTTCCGCCTCTGCTGCCAGAGGTCTTCCATCTGGATTGAAGGACACACCACAATGAGCGGTACAACAGCTCTCTCGACGTTGGATCAACTGGTCGCACGTTCACGCACGTTGGGCGCTGACCGTTCGGTCTGCAACTGGGGTGGCGGCAACACAAGCGCCAAAACCGAGGTGACCGACTTCCGTGGCCGACAAGCCCGCGTGTTGTGGGTGAAAGGCTCTGGGTCTGACCTCGCCACCTGCACAGCCGCGTCGTTCACCGGGTTGTATCTGGACGACATCACGCCGCTGCTGGACCGTGAGCGTATGAGCGATACAGATATGGTGAGCTACCTGGCGCACTGCTTCTTCGACCCGGGTCGTCCGCGTCCTTCGATCGAGACATTGCTGCATGGCTTCCTGCCCTACACGCACATTGACCACACGCATGCCGATGCGACCAACTACTTTGCCTGCGCCGATGATGGCGAGCGATTGGCGTTTGAGTGCTTTGGTTCTAGCCTGATCTGGATTCCTTACCGCAGGCCAGGGTTCGGCCTTGCGCGTGAGGTGGCGCTGGCGACGCGTGTGCGGCCAGACGCCAGGCTCGTCATATTGGCCAAGCATGGGCTGATCACGTGGGGTGATACCGACGAAGCGTGCTATGCCTCAACCATCGCTACAATCGACAAGGCGAAAGCATTTGTAGAGGCGCGTATTGCCTCGGATCATCGCGCTGTGTTTGGTGGTCTTCGCGCCTCAGCGGCGGCGCCTGAGCGACAGCGTGAGGTGGCGGCCACCGTCGCGCCATTGCTGCGCGGGATCGTATCGGGAGAGCAGCGGCAGATTCTGCGCTTTGAGGATGGGGTTGATGTACTCGCGTTCGCTGGCAGCGCTGATGCGCCCCGGCTGACGAAGATTGGCGCCGCGTGTCCCGATCATCTGGTGCACACGAAGCCGTGGCCACTGCTGGTCGACTGGACGCCAGAGCAGGATACCGCAGCGCTGGATGAGGCGCTGCGCTCGGGTGTCGCAGCATATGTGGCGAAGTATCGCGACTATCTCGACGCGAACGCATCGCAGGATCTCGACCCCGACGATGCGCAGCCCATTTTTCGGGCAGCCGATGCGGCGAGCGATCCCCATCCGCGTGTGATCCTCATTCCTGGCATCGGCATGTTCACGACGGGCAAAGATAGCGTGATGGCGGATGTGTCTGCGCAACTCTATCATCGCGCGATTGCTGTGATGCGCGGCGCTGAGGCGTGCGGCGGGTTCATCTCGCTGACGGACACCGAGAGCTACGCAGTGGAGTACTGGCCGTTAGAGCAGTACAAGCTGAAGCTGGCCCCGCCTGAGCGGGAGTATGCGCGGCAGGTGGCGCTGGTGACGGGCGGCGCGGGCGGCATCGGTTCCGCGATTTGTCGGCGGTTGGCGCGTGATGGCGCACACATCGTCGTGGCTGATATAGATTTGCCGGTGGCGCAGCGTGTCGCGGACGAGCTTTGCGAGTGTTACGGCGTGGGGCGCGCAGTCGCAGCAAAGATGGATGTGACCGACGAGTCGAGCGTTCGCGCGGCGTTCGCGCAGGCGGCGCTGGCATTTGGCGGCCTTGATACCATCGTCAATAACGCTGGGTTGGCGTCGAGCGCTCCGATTACTGAGACAAGTCTGGCAGAGTGGAATCGCAACTGGAATGTGCTCGCCACTGGCTACTTCCTCGTGGCGCGTGAGGGTTTCAGTCAGATGCAGCGACAAGGCCACGGCGGGCAGTTGGTGTTCGTCGCGAGCAAGAATGCTCTGGTCGCGGGCAAGAATGCCGCCGCGTATTCCACTGCGAAGGCCGCCGAGGCGCATCTGGCGCGCTGCCTGGCAGAGGAGGGCGGCCAGTTCGGCATTCGAGTGAACACCGTGAATCCGGACGCTGTGCTGTCTGGTTCGCGCATCTGGGACAGCGAGTGGCGGCGCGAGCGTGCAGCTACGTATGGTGTCGCGCCAGATCAACTGGAAGAGGTCTACCGCAAGCGCACTACGCTGGGCGTCTCTATTCTGCCGGAAGATATCGCCGAGGCCGTGGCGTTCTTCGCGTCGTCCGCCCGCTCAGCCAAGAGTACTGGCAACATCTTGAACGTGGACGGCGGCGTAGCAGCGGCGTATCCGCGCTAGTCTGCCGGAACAAGCGAAACGAAGGGAATGGAGCCATGTCGTCGGGCAGTGGGTTTCGCGCCCTCGCAGCGGTTGATTTGGGCGCCGAGAGCGGGCGTGTGATGCTGGCGCGCTTCGATGGCCAGCGCCTCACCCTGAAGGAGGCGCGCCGCTTTCCCAATCAGCCCGTCACGATCCTGGGGCGCCGTTTCTGGAATATCCTCGGGCTGTGGAGCGAGACCCTGGCCGGACTGCGGAAGGCGCGAAGCCAGTCTGGCGCGCTCGACAGCGTGGGAGTGGATACCTGGGGCGTGGACTATGGGCTGGTGGACGAAGCTGGATTACTGACTAGTCAGCCCTATCACTACCGCGATCATCGAACCGACGGTGTCATGGAACGCGTCTTTGCCACGACGCCACGCGATGAGATCTATGCGCGCACGGGCATCCAGTTCATGCCCATCAACACGCTCTATCAACTGTACGCGCACGAGCAGGCGTGCCCCGTTGATCTGGAGCGCGCACGTCGCCTGCTGCTCATCCCTGACCTCCTGCATGCATGGCTAAGCGGCGCGCAGGTGAGCGAACGCACGAATGCGACAACTACCCAATGTTGGGACCCCGTCGCCGGACGCTGGGCAGGCGATCTGCTGGAGCGATTGAACATTCCGACGCATCTGTTGCCGCCAGTGGTCGAAGCGGGCGCCGTCCTGGGCGACGCGCTTCCCGAAGTGCGCGATGAAATCGGACCAGCCAGAATTATTGCGCCAGCGACGCATGATACTGGGTCGGCGATTGTCGCTACGCCGACGCGACAGACGGATGGGTGGGCCTACATCAGTTCAGGGACGTGGTCGCTGGTGGGCGCTGAAACGACGCGCCCCATCCTTACCTCTGCCGCGCTGGAAGGCAACTGGACCAACGAGGGTGGAGTCTTTGGCACGACACGCTTTCTCAAGAATGTCATGGGGCTCTGGCTGTTACAAGAATGTCAACGAGCATGGGCGCGCGACGGACAGCCCCAGCAATACGACGCGCTGCTCGCGGCCATTGACGATACACCACCGCGGGCGCCTCTGATCGACCCTGACGACCTGCGATTTCTCGCGCCGGACGATATGCCCGCCGCAATCAACGCATATCTGCGCGAGCACGGAGAGGCGCCATTGCAATCACCCGCTGCGTTCACCGTCTGCATACTGCAGAGTCTCGTGTTACGCTATTGCCAGGCGCTGCGCCAACTCGAACGGATCACCGGCGTGGGGGTGTCGACCATTCACGTGCTTGGCGGCGGCTCACGCAATGCGCCACTCAACCAGTGGCTGGCAGATGCGTTTGGCACGCCTGTCGTCGCGGGTCCGACTGAGGCCACGGCGCTCGGCAACGCGCTCATGCAGTTGGTTGGACTGGGTGAGCTTGGCTCCCTGGCGGACATACGTGAGATTGCGGCGCGAGCAACGACACGAACGTTCACGCCGCGCGCTGAGCGTTTGGCTCACTGGGTAGAGGCGCAACAGCGATTCGACATGCTCACGGGCGAGCGTGTGACGCGCCCATAACGGACTGGAAGACGCCGATGCGAGTGGCGCTATTCATCACCTGTTTCAATGACACGCTGTTTCCTGGGGTCGGAGTCGCGACCACCCGGTTGCTCGAACGTCTCGGCCACACGGTCGACTTTCCAGAGGCGCAGACGTGTTGCGGCCAGATGCACTTCAATACAGGGTATCAGCGCGAGAGCATTCCGCTCGTGCGCCATTTCGTCGAGACGTTTGGCGATGCTGAGGTGATCGTCGCGCCCTCGGCGTCATGTGTCGGCATGGTACGTGAACTCTATCCGAAGGCCGCGGCTCTCAGCGGTGATGTGGGCCTTGTCTCGGCGGTTGAACGGCTAATTCCGCGTGTCTATGAGTTGGGCGAGTTTCTGGTGAATCGCGCGGGAGTCGTTGAGGTCGGAGCCTACTTTCCGCACCGAGTGACGTATCACGCGACCTGCCACAGCTTGCGCGTGCTCCATCTTGGCGAGATTCCGATGCGGTTGCTGGGCGCCGTCAAGGGCATTGAACTGGTCGAACTGCCCAATATCGCGGAGTGTTGCGGTTTCGGTGGCACATTTTCCGTGAAGAATGCCGACACGTCGGTCGCGATGCTCGGCGACAAGGCGCGGGCCGTGCTCGACACGGGCGCTGAGGTTCTGTGCGCCGCTGATACCTCCTGCCTGATGCACATTGGCGGTGGATTACATCGCTTGCGGGCGGGTGTGCGCACGATGCATCTGGCGGAGATTTTGGCAAACACGGAGGTATAAGCCATGCCGACGCAGCGATTGCCTGCCTTCCCCGATGCCGCGAAGGTCGCGCTGGCGGATACCCAACTACGCCGCAACCTCGCCAAGGCCACGACGACGATCCGCGACAAGCGCGCTCGCATGGTGGGCGAACTGCCTGACTGGGAGGCGTTGCGCGCGGCTGGCTCCGCCATCAAAGCGGATGTTATGCGCCATCTCGATCGCTACTTGCTCCAACTGGAGGAGGCTGTCACACGGGCAGGAGGGCATGTCCACTGGGCGCACGACGCCGACGAGGCGAATAGCATCATCACCGAATTGGTGAAGGCGGCTGGAGCGCAGCGGGTGGTCAAAGTGAAATCGCTGACCACCGATGAGATCGGCATGAATGCTGCCCTTCAACGCGCGGGAATCACCGCTATTGAAACCGACCTGGCTGAACTCATCATCCAATTGGCTGGGGAGAAGTCATCTCATATCCTCGTTCCGGCGATCCACAAGAATCGCAGCGAAATTCGCGACCTCTTCCGACGCACCATCGCGCGTGGCCAGGATCTGACCGACTCACCCCCAGAACTGGCGGCGGTGGCGCGGCGCTATCTGCGTGAGCAGTTTCTCGCGGCTGATGTGGCAGTCAGCGGCGCGAATTTTGCAGTCGCTGAAACGGGGACGGTCGCGGTCGTCGAGAGCGAAGGCAACGGTCGCATGTGCCTCACGCTGCCGCGCACGCTCATCACGGTGATGGGCATCGAGAAGCTGTTGCCACGATTCGAAGACTTCGAGGTGTTTCTGCAACTCTTGCCGCGTAGTTCGACAGGCGAGCGCATGAATCCCTACACCAGTTTGTGGACAGGCGTAACGCCAGGAGACGGGCCGCAGACGTTCCATCTGGTGCTGCTCGATAACGGGCGTACGCATGTGCTGGCTGACGGCGTAGGTCGGCAGACGCTTCACTGTATCCGCTGCAGCGCTTGCCTGAATATCTGCCCAGTTTACGCCCGTACCGGAGGGCACGCGTATGGCTCGGTGTATCCCGGCCCCATCGGCGCGATTCTCACGCCGCAACTCTTAGGATTGGACCGCGCAAAGACGCTTCCCTATGCCTCCAGCCTGTGTGGCGCATGCTACGAGGTCTGCCCCGTGCGCATCAACATTCCCGAGGTACTGCTGCATCTGCGGGGTGAGGTGACACAGCATGCCAGCCTATTTGACCTCGAGGGGATAGCGATGCGGCAGTTGGCCACGGTGTTTGCCAGCCCCGCCCGCTACGAGCGCGCTCAGAAGCTAGGCCGATTTGGGCAGAAGCTGTTCGTGCGTGACGGATCTATTCGCTCGCTTCCGGGCATGCTCGCCGGCTGGTCGAGCGCACGCGATCTGGCGCCGCTGCCGAAGCAATCGTTCCGCGAGTGGTGGCGCGCGCGAAACGCCACAGAAAAGGAGCGCAGCTCATGAGCACGGACGCGAAGCAGGCTATTCTTGCCCGTATTCGGCGGGCGCTAGCTGACGCTCCAGCGGTGGCGCTTGCCCCGCGAGACTACATTCACCAGGATACCCGCGAGCGGGACGAAATTCTGGCGGAACTGGTGGATCGCTTACGCGACTATAAGGCGCACGTCGAACAGGTCGAGGAGGCCGAGGCGCCCGCAGCCGTTGCGCGTGCCTGCGCCCAATATGGCATGCGTCGCCTGGTGGCTCCTGCTGACATACCGCATGAGTGGATGCCTGATGGCGTCGAGGTCCTGCGCGATGAGCCGCCTCTGAGCAACCAGCAGCTCGATGAGAGCGACGGCGCATTGACAGGTTGCTCATTTGCGATAGCGCAGACGGGGACAATCGTGCTGGATGGCGGAGCGATGCAGGGCCGCCGCGCGCTGACGCTCGTGCCAGACCGACATCTCTGCATCGTGCGCGCAGAACAGGTGGTGGGTATCGTTCCCGAAGGCGTAGCGCTCTTGGCGCAGCGACCAAAACGTCCCATCACCTTCATCTCTGGCCCATCGGCGACCAGTGATATCGAATTGTCGCGCGTTGAAGGCGTGCATGGACCTCGAACCCTGCATGTTGTGCTTGTCGGCGGCTCTGTGTCGCGCCGGACCACTACGCCGCAAATCTGAGCCAGCCAAATGACACGGAGCGGGTGTCGTGTCCAGTTGGACACGATATTGTTTTCATCTCGGTCCTTGGAACGGCGCGACCTCACCCATGGAACACCCCGGAACTTAGAAAGTGGAGAGAGCGAGACCTCCGCAGTAGAGTGACAAGGTCAATGTTGCTCTAGTTGCAGGAGGTCTCGTCATGGGACAGGATACCGTATCAACCCAGGCGGGCGAGCCTGAACCGG
>DASVZC010000128.1:0-21977 GCA_036391835.1 Ktedonobacterales bacterium
GCGCTCTGCGCTGACCTATGGAGTGACCAGTCTCACCCCTGAACAAGCCGACCTCGCCACGTTGGAAACCTTCTGGCGTGGGCACTGGACCATTGAAAACCAGTCGCACTATGTGCGCGATGTGACCTGCCACGAGGACGCCGGACAGGCGTGGGCGGGGCAGACGCCCCAGGCGCTGGCGGCGCTGCGCAACGGCGCGCTCGCGCTCTTCCGTCTGGCGGGCTGGACCAACATGGCCGCGGCCTTTCGCCATGTCGTCGCCTCGGTCTCACGCGCCTTTACCCTGCTGGGCTGCGCTCCTCCTCAGCCCCTACGACTTTGACACCGCCCTGCTGTCTGTCACTACATGCTTGACGGTTTCGGGGCTCGAGTTCTATACTGATTTGGTATGGGTTCGCGAGAATCCTTACGGGGTGTAGCGCAGTTGGTCAGCGCGCATGGTTTGGGACCATGAGGCCGCCGGTTCGAATCCGGCCACCCCGACCACAGCATGCAGCCAGTTTACCTGGCTGCATGTTTGTTTCTGCATAGTTGTACGCGCCGGGCGCCCTAAGATGAGGTGAATTACGCCTTACTGACGTTCAGCAGAGACTTGATGGCGCGTCGCTCATCCATGGCTGCATATGCTTCGGGGACGTGGTCGAGGGTTGTGCGGAAATCAAAGACGCGGCCCGGCTGAATTTGCCTGCTCAAGACCGGTTCGAGCAATTTGGGGATGTAGGCGCGCGCTGGAGCGACGCCGCCTCGAATGCCTACGTTCTTCCAGAAGATGTCTCTGTAGGCGAAGTGTTCGTAGGTCGGAAATCCGACCGCGCCAATGAGAGAGCCTGGACGCGCCACGCCAGCGGCTGTTGCGATCGACTCATCGGTTCCCACGCATTCCAGGGCAGCATCTACACCGACGCCAGCCGTGAGCTGCTGCACCGCCGCGATTGCATCGGCGCCGCGCGCATCGACGATATCAGTCGCGCCAAAGGCAGTCGCCAGTTGCTGGCGCGCTGGATGGCGGCTCAAAGCGATGATCCGCTCCGCGCCGTTGAGTTTGGCGGCGATGACCGCACAGAGGCCAACTGCGCCATCCCCGATGACAGCCACGGTGTGGCCTGTCGTCACGCCAGCGCTGACGGCGGCATGGTATCCCGTGCACATGACATCAGAGAGGGCGAGCAGTGACGCGAGCGTGTCTTCTGAGTGTCCCGAGCCGGGAACTTTGACGAGCGTGGCCCCCGCAAGAGGCACGCGGACGTACTCTCCCTGGCCGCCATCCGTCTCGCCATTGCCGAATGAGCCGCCATGCAGACATTGCGAGGTGAATCCTGCGCGGCAATTGGCGCAGGAGCCATCGCAGTACGTGAAGGGCGCCACCACGAAGTCGCCCACAGCCAGGTTGGAGACGTCAGCGCCGACAGCCTCAACGACACCTATGAACTCGTGGCCAATGCTTCCAACCTTATGCGGGTTGACGCCCCGGTAATACCACAGGTCGGAGCCGCACACGCAGCCCATCACGACGCGAACGATCGCGTCCGTCGGCGCCTGGATGGTTGGGTCGGGCCGTTCCCCGACGGTAATTTTGCCTACGCCTTCAAACAACGCCGCTTTCATACGCTGCCTCCCCTCGCGCTTCTCGTGTTCGCCTGCTGTCCTACTGATTTGAGGCGCCGACTGTGGCCGTTTGACACGTAGCCATTGGTGAAAACTCCAGCGGACTCGGCTCAGGAATCTCAAGCCTTGCGCCTCGGTCTATTCACTAGTATAGGGGGATTCAAGCAGCGCACAGTAGAATAATTCTGGATGATCATTGGATAATCCTCCAGATCGATGCGCCGCTCGGAGCGCGCGGGGGCGAAGAAGCCACCTATCGCATGATGGGCGGCTTCTTCGTGTGTCTTTGCCTCGGGGCGCTTAGTGGCCCTCCGATGGTGGGTGGATTTTGATGTGATGCCTTTCGGCCGCGGCGAGCAGTCTCGGGATATCAGGCCCGGCCGCCACCACTGGCTCATCAGCAGGGGCGCCCGCTTCGGCGATGAAGCCCTCGAATCCAGAGGGGACTGTCAGTTGCAGGCCGCGCAGTGGCTTGTCGCCCGTGATGGTGAAGCCGTGCACGACGCCACGTGGGAGAAACACAAACGACCCCGCCCCCGCTTCCCAACGCTTCTCCCCGCAGGTGACCGTCATGGACCCTTCCAGGATATAGAATGCCTCGTCCTCGACGAGATGCGTGTGCGGAGGCGGCGCGAAGCCCACGGGGGCCGTCCACTCCAGCAGAGTGAATGCGTTCCCTGTCTCTTTGGAGCCTGCCTTCACCGTCATCAGGGTTTCTAGAAAGCGGATGACATCACCACCACCCTCACCCAATACGTACCCTGCGCCAGCGCCAGTACGCAGATCAGTCATGATCTCCTCCCCTTTTTCGCCGGCCGGGCGTCCATGCGGTTGCGGAACGACGCGCCGACCGATAAACTAGTAACCAGGGCTTCCTATATAGTAACTACTAGTTACTAGTTTGTCAACGAGAATGGAGGAAACCATGGCGCAGCGGAGGGAGGAACGACGGCAAGAACTCGAACGACAGAATACCTCGCAGCTTTTGCGCATGCCCTATGAGGTCTATATCGAGCGGCTGGTTGAGCGGCTAGTCGCGGCAGGATATGTGGATGTTCATCCTGCGCATGCGATTGTCTTTCAGCATGTGCCTGGTGAGGGAGTGCGTGTGACTGAACTGGCCGAGCGCGCGCAGTTGACAAAGCAGTACATGGGGCGGCTTGTCACCGAGTTGGAAGAACTGGGGTATCTCGAACGCTTTCCCGATCCGACAGATGGACGCGCCAAACTCATACGCCTGTCGGCGCGTGGTTGGGAGATCACACGGGTAGCCGAGGAGATCATCGCCAGCATCGAGGCGACCTGGGCTGAATTGATCGGTGCGGATGCCTACATGGACCTGCGACGACGCCTTGTAGACCTGCTCACCGCGCTGGACGCTGGAGCGCCGTCAGCCTCATATCATTAGGAGCGAGCGTGGCGTGTGTTCCCTGTCGCTATGCAGGAGATGATGCGTCTGCTGCGATCGCTGCCGTATCTGCTGATTGGTTCCCGTCCGGGGCTATCCGACCCGCCTTTGTCGCATCGTTCTGCTATGATAGGACAAGAACGTTTGTGCTAGAAATGCGAGAGGATGTCTATCGATGCATATGAAACTCGAACTCGTACCGTTGCCCGTAGCAGATGTGGAGCGAAGCCTGGCTTTCTATGTGGAAACGGTCGGCTTTCATCTGGATCACGATGTGCAACCCGGGAATGGAATGCGAATCATTCAGCTAACGCCTCCTGGGTCGGCGTGCTCGATTGTGTTTGGCACGGGAATGGGCGATTCTAGCGCGCCGGGTTCAGTGAAGAATCTTCATCTGGTCGTCGAAGATGTTGCCGCAGCGCGTGCGTTGCTCGATGGCCGAGGCGTGCCAATAAGCGAGATACAAGACATGGGTGGCGTAAAGTATGCGTTCTTCGCCGACCCCGACGGCAACTCCTGGGCGCTGCAGGAACTACTCCCACGCTAAGCGTGGCTCCCGTCATTCCGAGGGCCGATATTTCGGTCTGTCGCGGCTACTCGCCGTCTACTGGCTCGAGCAAATTGCGCAGGACTGATTCCAGTATCTTGATGTCAAATGGCTTCGCCATTGTCACCGTCGCGCCCATGTTCTGCGCATAGGCGCGTTCACCCGCCGTAAGCACGAGGACTGGCGGCATCATCAGGCCCGTCCTGCGCAGGGCGGCGATCATTTCAGCGCCTGTCATGTGCGGCATCATCATGTCGGTGATGATGAGATTGGGTGGCGTTCGCATCGCTGCCGCCAGACCGTCGCGTCCATTAAAAGCGAGCACGGCGGTATAGCCCATGTCTTCGATGATCATGGCTAGTGTCTCGGCGATGGGGCTGTCATCATCGACAATCAACACGGTTGGTCTGGGCCGCGTGGCGCTCTCTTCATCCATGTGGCGCTCCTGGGTCTTTGCCTTTCCGTGTGCCTGATTGCTCTCCTGCGCTTGGGGTGGCGTTCTCCACATATTCGTCCCAGGGTCCGATGACCTGCAGTCCATACGGCGACACGATTTGAAACTCATGCACCGTCGGATTGTGCGTTCCGTAGCGAAGTTTCAAGATCGAGACCAACCGATGCAACCTACCATGATTGGTTATGTGCTGGGCCAATATGACACTCTCAGCCAGCACGGTGAGTGGTTCCGCTGAGAAGTCCAGTGTCGCCGCCACCGCTTTAGGTGTCTCTTTGGTCAATAGCGTGGTGACGCCGCGTTGGTGGAGCGCGGCGAGCATGGCTGCGAAATATTCCCGCAGCCGTTCAGGCGCCCCTGAGGTCTGAATCGCAGCCTCTAGCTCGACGATGCTATCGATCACCAGCCGTTTTGCCTGCGTTCGGTCAAGAGTATCAAGCAATCGGTCTGCGATGATATCAGGGTTGATCTTGATGGCGGGAACCGCGATATGCGTAATCGCTCCAGACGCGAGCGCGTCGTGCAGGTTTGGTCCGACGTTGAAAGGCGCCGCTGCGCGTAACAGTTGATCGCGGCTCTCTCGGAAGCTCAGAAAGACTACCGGCTCACCAGCGCGCACGCCAGCAAGCGCAAACGCCGTTGCAAACAAGGTCTTTCCTACACCAATGCTGCCAGCGAGCACCGTCGTGGTGGCAGCTGGCAATCCACCGCCCAGAATCTCATCTAGCGGCGGCAAGTCAAACGCGGCGCGGCTATCGGTAAAATCCGATAGCGATGGTAACGGCTGGTCTGGCGGATCTTCTGGGGTACGGGCAGCGCCCTGGGTCTGGGCGTCACCTCCGAGGAGGTCCGCGGTAATGCGCTCTTCTAGCTGCGGGTAGAGGTGGATGCCGGTTGCGCTGATCGTCATCGCGTGCAACCCGGGCAGCGGTGGTGTCCCGCGCGCCTTGATGATCTCTAGTCCGCGCGTCTGCCGCACACCATGGAGGCCGAAATGGAGGCCGATGACAATATCGGCGGTAGTCGCTTCGGGGAAGATCTCCTGCGCGTGGGGATGCGCTTCACTGGTGACAAGTGTCGTGACACCCAGTGTCGCCAGTGTGGTGCTGACGTCGTAGAAGAACTGGCGCAGTTCAGGTATCCCGGTGGCGACGCTTTGAAGCCCGTGGATTCCATCGATCAGGACGATGTCAGCGCGATTGCGCCGTACGGACTCGACGACCTCGGTTTTGGCGGCTGTTAATCCTCCGGCCAATGTCTGGCGGAGGCTCTGGATCTGGAGAGGGCCACCAACCAGCTCTGGCTGATAGAACTGGTAGGTGCTCAGGTGCGCGACAAGGGCAGATGTTGACTCAGAGAGGGCCGACAAGATGAGTCCGCGCTTGCCAGACTTCACTTGCGCAAATACCAATTGGCTCGCAAGGGTCGTCTTGCCCGAGCCGGGAACGCCGACAATCAGGGTAACCGCGCCATGGGACAGACCACCGCCCAGGAGCTGGTCAAGATGCGCAACGCCAGTTGGCCAGGGGCTATTGGGACTAGCGGTCCCCATGCGGTTTGTCTCCTCGTGTGGATTGGGTGGCGCCGTCGATCAGACGCCCCAGTGCGCGTGTGTTGTTTTCTGTATCTGTATACGACATATATTCGCCCGCGTGCGAACCCGTGGACGTCACTGCTGGCAGGTTGTCATAACTACGCGAACAGGGAGACGCTAAGAGGGCTGAGGCAGCGGGGCGGGAGGCTACCGGCTGCCTTGGAGCTTGCGCCAGCCACCTGCGCGGTTGTTGGCGATCACAGCCTGCAAGAGGTTGAGGAGGGCACGTTCGTTGATCGTGTCTCCGCGCCTGACCTGAATCGCTCGCGCGGTCAGGTTGTTCTGCCCTTGATTGATGATGCCTTCCGGGTCAGGCGCGATGGGGTCGTAGATGAAGATGTTGACGTGCTCTCTGGCTGCGAGCAGCGCGCAGATATTGCCATCGAGGATGAAATATGGGCGGTTCGTGCGCTTGATCGTCTCAACGACGTCCGAGTCGGCGGCATGCGCGATTTTCCGCACTCGACGGCAGATCTCCTGCTGCCAGTCGGGCAGAGTGGAGATGTAGTCGTCCACGCGACCGTCAGTATGGTACGTGTTCATGGGCCTATAGTAGCACACGCCGTTGTGGCTCCTCTACGCCTGGCTCTGTTAGGATGTTAGCCTGCTTAGTCGCCATGTGGGTTGGGTCGCCGGTTGAGGGTAGCGATGAAATCCTCGTAGAATCCTCCGTCAGAGTGGCCATGTTCCGCATGCCACAGACAGATGACGAGGGACGCCCGCGCGGCAAACCAGTAGACCTTCGCTTCCTCCGCAGGCGTGAACGGAGCGCCATAACTCCTGAAGAGGTCTGGCCATTGATGTATCGGGAGATACCACCACAGGATGAGCATATGACGATTGATGATATTGCCACCGACATTCGACAGACACATAACACAGCCAAGCTAACGCTTATCGGTATCGAGGGCTACGGTGGTTCTGGCAAGACGACATGCGCCAGATACCTGGCCAATGCCCTGGGCAACGCGTATGTTGTGAGTCTCGACGACTTCGTCGTCAAAGAGCGCCTTACTGACACCGCATGGGATAAAGGCGTGTTCGATCGCGAGCGTTTAGAAAGACAGGTATTGCTACCAGCGAGCAACGGTCAGCCCGTAATGTACCAGCGTCTGGAATGGGTTACGAACACGCTCACCGCGCCGCTCGTGGTTCCAGATGTCGACTACCTCATCGTCGAAGGTATCACCGCCTACCATCCAACAATTGAACGGTACTACACTTACAAGATTTGGATTGACATCCCCATCGAGATTGCGCAGGCGCGTGGCCACGCACGCGACGGGAGCGCTGAAAACGCCGACTACTGGGATCAGTGGGCGAAGAATGACATCGCCTATCAGCAGCAATACCACTCTGAGCAGCGTGCGGATTATTGTTTCGTGAATTGGTAGCCTCTCTATATGCCAACTGGGGCGCCGTTACGTTGCGCATAGTATCTTCGGCGCTTAGTTGGTCATGATTTCAAGTGTGTGGTGTATACTAGTAGGGCGTGCGGGTACGCATGGATGGCTTGATACCTGTTGGATGCATCCAGCATTTGCGGATATATCATGGGTTTCCAGTTCATCGTGGCTCCCGAGCGCACCGCGCCGCATGTCAGCGCATGGTCAAGCGCCCGGCTGCGCGTCGCGTCTCGTCCAACCCAGGATGAGCGCTCGCCTCTGGATCTCAGACCATCGTTGCGCTTCACATGCTGTTTGGCGCACTGTTCCGTGCCGTCGCTGGTTGCATCCCAACCTCTGGCTCTATGCGCCACTGGGCAGGATGGAACGCCCCTTGCGTCTTGTGAGGGGAAACGCCGACTCCACGGACTTGGAGGACTTTAACGTCAATGGACGCTGGCTCAAGTAGTCAACCGAAACCGAAACGAAATCAACGAGACAACGTGCCTGCGCGTTCGGTCGTCGTTCGCCTGAAATAGCCCCTCCCCGACTTGTGAGGCGCTGCTCCAAGGCCCGACGCCAATATGCGTCGGCGCCTGTCTCCATGAAGGAGACACCTCATGGAGCAGAAGATTCGTGCGTCTGGCCTGACTGGCCTTCCCATGGCACAGAGCGCTGCTCTGTTCGCGCAGCGCGCCATGAAGCCCATCCAGCCTATTGTGCGCCCAATCATCAATCGCGGACCCTCGCTGGCGCGGCGCTGGCGCTCGTTCCGCAACCAGCCGTTTTTCAAGCCATTCGCCGCGCTTAGCTTTCTCGGTCCAGGATTGATCGCCGCGAACGCCGGAAATGACGCCGGCGGAATCACGACCTACGCCGCTGTCGGCGCACAGTACGGCTATAGCCTGCTGTGGATGCTGATTCCCATTACGATCAGCATGGCTGTCGTGCAGGAGATGTGCGCGCGCATGGGAGCCGCCACCAATAAGGGCCTCTCCGATCTCATTCGCGAGCGGTTTGGTGTGCGGGGCGCCGCCTTCGCCATGTTGACACTGTTCGTCGCCAATGCGCTGTTAACGATCTCTGAATTCGCGGGCATCGCCGCAGCATCTGACCTGCTGAATATTCCCCGCTGGATCAGCATTCCGCTGGTCGTGTTTGGACTCTGGTTACTCATCACACGCGGCTCTTATAGCATCGCCGAGAAAGTCTTTCTGGTGATGACACTGGCATTTTTCGCATATCCCATTGCCGCTATCATGTCGCATCCGGACTGGGCGCAGGTCGGTCTGCAAGTCATCCATCCGACGACGCATATCACCAACGCCTATATTCTGCTGTTCGTGGGTACGGTTGGCACGACCATCACGCCGTATATGCAGCTCTACGTTCAGTCGAGTGTCGCTGAGAAGCGAATTCCGCTCGCGAAATATCCCGAAGAGCGCCTTGACACTTATACAGGCGCGGTCTTTGGCGACGTGATCTCCGCCTTCATCATCATCGCGACGGGCGCGACAGTCTTTGTCGCCAGCCATGGCGCGGGTGTGGCATTACAGTCGGCGCAGCAGGCGGCGCTTGCGTTGGCGCCATTCGCGGGGCGGTACGCCTCGCTGCTCTTCTCTGTGGGGCTGATTGGCGCGTCGGTGCTGGCGGCGGCTGTGGTGCCGCTGACGACGGCCTATAACTTCTGCGAGTCGTTCGGCTTCGAGCGCGGAGTATCAATGTCGTTCCGCCAGGCGCCTATCTTCCATGGGCTGTTTCTGGGTCTGTTGATTGTCGGCGCGCTCGTTGCGTTGATCATTCCTGGCTCCATGCTGGTGTCGCTCATCATCATCGCCCAGGTCGTCAATGGCGTCTTGCTGCCCATTCTGCTGGTGTTCATCGTCTTGCTTGTCAACGACAAGAACATCATGGGTGACATGGTGAATGGGCGCGTGAATAACATCATCGCGTACACGACAGTCATCTCGCTGAGCGCGCTCTCGATCATCATGATCATCAGCGTCATTTTGCCTATGGTTGGCGTGCCATTTCTGTCATAAGCGAGTCTCTGGCCACGCTGGTTATCTGGCGTGGCCGGTTGAATAGAGTGCGGGCTGCGGACTGCCAGCCCGACCAGGGAGAGGCGTAGCGTTATGGCGTCATTGACGGAACTATTGGATAAGCCGATTCGTGTGCCAACGGGCGAAGAGGTGGCGCTGCTACAAGATCTTGTCGTGCACATTCCCGATGAGTCGGTGGCGGAGGGGCCAGATCTCTATCCGAAGGTGGTGGGGTTGGTCGCCAAGCTGAAGGCAGTGCGCGGCTCGCGTCAGGTGTTCATTCCCTGGAGCCGTGTCTCGGAGTTGACGACCAACGGCGTACAGTTAAATTCACCTGCGCTCAATCTCAAGCAATTCGAGCAGCGACCGAGCGAACTGGTGTTGCGCTCCGGCCTTTTCGACCGGCAGGTGGTGGATGTCGAAGGCAGGCGTGTGGTGCGCATCAATGATCTCGATCTGGCGACGACGGACGGGCAGTGGCGTCTGGTCGCGGTAGATGTCGGGCCAAATGCGATGCTGCGCCGGTTGGTGGGGCCGCGCCTTGGCGACCGGATGAATCAATTAGTGCGGCATGAGACGAGCAGCCGTCCGCAGTTGATCGATTGGGCGCAGGTAGCCCCAACGGCTGACAATGCCTATCTCGATGCGCTGCAACTGCGGGTGCCGCGTGAGCGGTTGGCGCTCCTCCAGCCTGCTGATCTGGCGCATATTGTGGAGCAGATGACTCCGAAGGCTGGCGCTGCGCTGCTGACCGAACTGGACGACGCGCAAGCCGCCGATGCTCTCGAAGAGATGGAAGACGAGCAGCAAGGTCGCCTGCTGCGTGAGATGGACCCTGAGCGCGCGGCTGACGTGCTGGAAGAGATGGAGCCAGACGAAGCGGCTGACGCGCTGCAAAACGTTACCAGTGAAGAGGCAGCCGACTTGCTGGGGCGCATGGAGCGCGAGGAAGCCGAAGACGTGGCGGCGTTGCTGGGCTATCCCGAAGATAGCGCGGGCGGCATCATGACGACGTGGTACATCGCTGTACCTGACTGGACAACCGCGGGAGCGGTGATCGAGGCGATGCGCACCCAGACGAAGCTGGCGGCGGCGGACCTTGATGATCCGCTGCCCGATGCGCTGCCAGAACTGTATGTGGTGATCGAAGATACGCCACCGACGCGCGCTACGGCGGCGTCGCGACGGCCACCAGTCAGCCGGGCGCGCTCCAATCTGCGTAACGGCGTGCGGACGACGCCTCCGCCTGTCGAGCGTCCGTTTACGTTGTGGACGGAAGGGCGACTGGTGGGCCTCGTGACACTGCGCGATCTGCTGCTGGCGGACCCTCAGGCGCAGATGACGGCGATTATGCGCCCGGTGGAGGTGGTCGCGCGACCACTCGACGAAGAGCGCGATGTCGCTCGCCTCATCGCGGACGAAGATCTCGTGGCGCTGCCTGTTGTGGATGACGCGGGTAAGATGCTCGGCATCGTCACGGTTGACGACGCGATAGACGTTATCCTGCCGACGGCGTGGAAGAAGCGCATCCCCCGCGCGTTCCATTGATCTTCGCTTGATTTTCGCTACGGCTGATGTTGGAGGCCAGGTTCACGGTCGCTCGTGAACCTGGCTGCTGACTCCATGGATGAGCCCACAACTTCATCTGTCCTGCCCCATGCGACGGCGCCGTATATGCGACCCCCGCGAGGAGATGCGCACGGCGAGGACATCAATCGCTTGAGAGCGAAGGAGCGCATGATGGAGGCGTGGATCGGGTGGAAAGCTGGGCCAGAGCAGTATCCACCGCAAGAATTGCTCGACTATGCGGTAGAGGCTGAAGCCGCTGGATTCAAGAGTATTGACGCCAGCGACCACTTTCATCCCTGGAGCGAGGAAGGCCAGGCGGCGTTCATCTGGTCGTGGCTGGGCGCAGTCGCCGCGCGCACTCGCACGATTGAATTTGGCGCCGGGCTTACCTGTCCGATTCTTCGCTACCATCCTGCTATCATCGCGCAGGCGGCGACACTCGGTGTTGTAGCTCCTGGCAGGTTTTATCTGTCGGTGGGCACGGGCGAGGCGCTCCCACACATTCCCACCAATCAGCCGAGCGAAGCCGTCTAGTATTGATGCAATTTGACACGGGGTGCGCTTCTCGGCATGCGATACGCGGAAGGAACTGCGGTAGGAGCTAGCCTCCCCTGCTGCCATACACATCGATGAGGCTATAGACCGCAATGGAAAGGATTTTCAGAATGGCTAAGGCTGCAGAACTGCGAGTCGCCGTCGTAGCGACCGATGGGTTTGAGGAAGCGGAACTGACAGAGCCGGTGAAAGCGTTGCGAGACGCGGGCGCGCAAGTGGACATCATCGCGCCGCACAGCGGGAGCATTCAAGCGTTCAAGCATCACGACAAGAGTATCACCGTTCAGGTAGATCGTACGCTCGACGCTGCCAATCCCGAGGACTACCTGGCCGTGGTGCTGCCAGGCGGCGCGCTGAACGCTGACGAGATTCGCCGGGATGCGAAGATGCAGGCGTTTGTGCAAGCGATGGATCGCGCGCACAAGCCCGTGGCCGTGATCTGCCATGCGCCGTGGGAGTTGGTATCCGCCGGGTTGGCGCGTGGGCGCACGATGACCAGTTGGCCCTCGATTCAGGATGACATCCGCAACGCTGGCGGCACATGGGTGGATCGCGAGGTCGTCGTAGATGGCAATCTCATCACCAGCCGCAAGCCGGATGACCTCCCAGCCTTCAACCGTGAGTTATTGCAGAAGTTGACCAAGCAGCACACCTCCGCAGCCGCTGGTGACTAGACCGCTAGCGAACGAAAGCAGCCCACCACTCCGGCGCGCAACCGGCGTGGTGGGCTGTCTGCATGCATATGGGCTGGGCGCGCCCACGTGATCAGGTCGTATAGATGGGTGGCCCGTCACCGCTTTCACGTTCGCGCGCCTCGGAGGCGAGGATGCGTTCAACCATCTGCTCGAAGGTCGGCGCGTCAATCTCTCCAAGCGCATAGCGGTGGCGTAGTGTTTCAATGGCGGAGGGCTGCGCGGCGCTTACCGGCGTCCCAAACGCCTGACCGAGTGGGCCGCGTACGCGTGGAGCGATCCAGCGCAGCGCCGCCCAAACAAGCAGTGCAGGTATGCCGAGCCAGAGCAGCGCCGAGAGTCCCATGAATATGAGGCCCAGCAACATGCCCCCTGGCCCGCCATGCATGCCTGGGTCAAATTCTCTTCCTGGCATACGACGTATCCCCTTTCCAACAGCGCGTCGTGCTTGGAGTGTACGGCTGTGAAATGGGGATACGATGAAGATGTTATGAAAAGTTTCTCATGTGCCCGTAGGACGGACCACGAGACGCTAGATGCGCTTCCAGTTGTGGATCGCCTCGATGTAGCGGATGGTGCCTGTCTTGGCGCGCATCATCACAGAATGGGTGCGGGCGCCGTCTGGGCCGAACCGCACGCCACGCAGGAGGTCGCCAGTCGTGATGCCGGTGGCGGCGAATGCGACATTGCTACCCTTCACCAGATCATCGACACCATAGATGCGCTTGAGGTCAACGCCGTCCGCCTGGAGCTTGGCGCGCTCATCTTCGGTGCGTGGCCAGATGCGGCAGAGCATCTGCCCGCCGACACACTTGAGCGCGGAGGCGGCGAGAACCGCTTCTGGCGCGCCACCTGTGCCGACATAGACATCGGTCGCGGTGTAGTCTTCCATCGCGGCGTGAATGGCAGCCGCGACGTCGCCATCGGTAATGAGCTGGATGCGCGCCCCAGCCTCGCGCACCTGCTTGATGATATCGCTGTGGCGTGGGCGATCGAGCACGGTGACGGTGAGGTCTGAGACACGGGTTTCACGCGCTTTGGCGATGCGCTGGAGGTTTTCGCTGATCGGCGCTTCGAGGTCGATCACCTTGGCGGCGGCGCGCGAAACAGCAAGCTTTTCCATGTAGTAGACGCCCTCGGGCGCCTTGAACATCGCGCCACGGTCGGCGGTGGCGACCACCGCGATGGAGCCGGGCAGGCCGAGCGCGGCCAGGCGGGTGCCATCTACCGGGTCAACGGCGACGTCTACTTCGGGCTGCAGACCGTTGCCAATCTCCTCACCGACATAGAGCATCGGGGCTTCATCCTTCTCGCCCTCGCCGATGACCACGACGCCGTGCATATCTACGCCATCCACGGCGCTGCGCATGGCGTCAACCGCCGCCTGGTCCACGGCGATCTTGTCGCCACGGCCCATGTAGCGCGCGGCAGCGTAGGCCGCCGCCTCAGTCACACGCACCAGCTCCATACCAAGGTTGCGTTCCTTCGTGCTGGAGCGCTCGAACATGCCATTATCCTCGGGTCGTTGTGCCATTGCGGTCCTCCTGTCATTGGCGTATGGCGAGCCGCACACCATTGTGCGTCGCCCCGGCGCAGAACGGGCCGGGCGCGCGTGCCTGCGGGTCGTGCGTTTGCCGCCGACCCTCGAACTGCGCTGTCACGCCGCCTCTCGCGGCTGACTACAACTGTGGGCGATGTGGGAAGACACGGCTGTGTTCCGCCCACATGATCGCCTCTAGTTGGCTGGCCGCCTCATCGAGGTGGTCATCGCGATTGACGATTACATAATCGTACTTGGGCAATTCAGCCATTTCGCGTTCGGCGTTGAGCATGCGAAGCGCACGCTGCTCGGGGCTGTCGTGGCCGCGAGTATCTACGCGTCGCGTGAGCACCTCGAGCGATTCAGGCGCGAGGAAGACGAAAATGGCATCCTCGACTTTGTTGCGTATGGTCTGCGCGCCCTGCGGATCAATGGTCAGGATGACGTCTTGTCCGGCTTCGAGCCGTTCGCGCACCATCGTAGACGGTACGCCGTACCAGTGACCGTGCACCTCCGCGTGCTCCAGCAATTCGTTGCGTGTGAGCATCTCGTGGAACTGCTCGGCGGTGCGGAAGTGGTAGTGGACGCCTTCGATCTCGTTGGGGCGTGGGCGACGCGTGGTCACCGTCACCATGACGTGCCCCTTCCATCCGCGCGCGACCAGGCGCCTCGTCAGTGTTGTCTTGCCCACCCCGGACGGGCCGGAGAGCACGATCAGCAGGGGCGGGGGTGGCGCGCCGAGCGTGATGGGGGATCGCCCGCCCTCGTTGGCTGGTGGCTCAGGTGGTGGTATCGTCATCGGTCTTCTTCCCAGTGGTGAATACAGTACGGCATGGCGAGTATGCCCGGGATGGCTTGTCGGCGGGATGCGCAGGGTTGCCCGCAAGCGCGTGGCCAGCGCGTGCTATACTGGAACGCTCGCACGCTGACATATTCTAGCGCCTGAGAGAGTTCGCCATGCAGATTGACGCGCTGACCCTGGCCGCGCTCGCCGACGAATTTCAGCGCGAGTTACACGGCGCACGCGTGGATGATGTCATCCAGCCGACACCACATTCTATCGCATTACAGCTATGGGGCGGCGGACGCAATCGCTGGCTCTATCTTTCGGCGCATCCACAACTGGCGCATGTGCGCCTGACCAGCGCCAAACCGCGCAAATTGGCGACCGAGCCCCCCGCATTTGTGATGTTGCTGCGGAAGCATCTGGAAGGCGCGCGGCTGGTCGAAGCGCGACAACCCGCCTGGGAGCGCGTGATCGAGTTGGGGTTTGCGCGCGGCGCCGAGCTGGCGGCAGGTGTGGCGACGACGTGGTTGATCGCCGAGGTCATGGGGCGCTTTAGCAATATCCTGCTGACCGACGCTGAACGGGTGATTCTGGGCGCGCTGCGCTTGGCTAGCGCCGAGACGAATCAGTACCGTGTCATCTTGCCGCATCAGCCGTATCTGCCGCCGCCGCCACAGACTCGCATACTGGGGGGCGTCTCCTTGCCGCAACTGCCGGGTCGGGATGTGACCGCTGATGACCTGCGCTCCGCCGCTCTCGAAACCTGGGAGGCGGCGCAGGCCAGCGCGAGTGAGAACGCTGCTGCTGGTAAGGCGTCGGCGAAGGGGAAGCGTGGGCGACGAGCCGCGACGCCGACCATCGCGGGCGTGATCGCCGCGCATGTGCTGGGCTTCGGTCGTGAGCTTGGGCGCGAGGTAGCCGCGCGGGCGCTGAACTCCGCTGATGCCTCGGTGGACCCCGCCGCGTCGTTCGATGTCTGGGAGGCGCTGGCGCGTGCGACACGCGACCTCGCTGCGCTAGACGATTCGCGCGCGTGGCGACCCACACTGATCTATGCGCCCGCCAATGGAGACGACGCTGCGGCCCGGCCTATTGGGATGGCGGTGTATGAGCCACGCCAATATCCGCCAGAGTATCGGCTGCAGGCGGCGGCGAGCGTGAACGATGCGCTCGATATGCTCTTCTCAGGCGCTGAGTGGCGCGTGGAGTTGGAGCAGGCCAAGGGCGACCTGCGGCGTCTGTTGCAGACACAACGTGATCGCTGCGTGCGGAAGGGCGAGGCGCTGGCGACAGAGATGGCGGCGCAAGCGGAGGCGAGCCAGTTGCGGCGTGAAGCCGATACGCTGCTTGCCTTCCAGTCAGAGGTAGCGGTGGGGGCGCGCTCCGCAACGCTACCCGATGCGTGGGCCAGCGAGGACGGCGCGACGCTGACCATCGCGCTTGACCCGCAGTATTCGGCGGTGGAGAACGCGAACCGCCGCTATGCGCGCTACCACAAATTGCAGCGCGCGGCTGATCTGCTGCCCGAACAAATCGAAGCGAACGACCTGGAGCAGGCGCATCTGGAGCAGTTGCTGACGGATCTGGCGCTGGCCGATACACCCGCGGAGGTGTCGCTGGTGCGCGCGGAAGTGGCCGAGGCTGGCTACATCAAGGGAGGCGCCGAAGCGAGACGGCTCGCGAAGGAGCAACGCAAGGGCGGCAAGAAAGGCAAGGTCGGTAAGCAGGGCACGAAGAGCAATCAGCAGAAGCCCAACAAAGCCGATGGCGGCCCGCCGCTGCGACGTCGTTTGAGCGGAGATGTGGTGGCGCTGGTCGGCAAGAATAGCCGTCAGAACGAAGAGGTGACATTTCACCAGGCGGCTCCGAATGATCTTTGGCTGCATGCGCGGGGAGCGCCGGGCGCGCATGTCATCCTGAAGTTGGCGGGTCGGCCCGCGTCCGAGGAAGCGCTGCGCGAGGCGGCGGGTCTGGCGGGCTGGTACAGCCAACTACGCGAGTCGGGCAGTGTGGCGGTGGATTATACCGAGGCGCGCTATGTTCGCCATATGAAGGGCGGTGGCCCCGGTATGGTGATCTACGAGCGCGAGCGCACGGTGCATGCGCCGCCCGCGGATGCGGGCGAGCCGGTGAAGTAGCAGACGCGCCTGATGGTATGCAGATGGGCCGTCAGGCCCTTAAGGCGTGGTTTCAACCGCCTGCCAGCCCGCTTCATGTGAAGTGTGACCAACATCACAACCAAGCCATCGTTACCGAAAGCGCCATTCGAGAGTGTATCTCTGTAAGCGCGGCATGCTATGACCGGAACGCGCTCTGCAGCGAAAGGGATGGCGTGCGTATGGCAATCGCCGGACTTGGGCGATATTTCCCGGCGCGACGTGGCGTCGGATGGTTCGCGCGATCGCTGGGGCGTCTGGCGCTGGCGGCATCGGCGCAGACGAATAAGGGTCACCAGCGCGATGGGCACGCGGAACCAGCGCGCACCCGTCCGACGGCGACTGGCGCGCCCAACCCTGACTTCGAAGCATTCTTTCGCGAGCATGAGCGGGCGGTCTATGCCTGTCTCTGGCGCCTGACGGGCGATCCGCAGACGGCGCGCGATCTGACGCAAGAGACGTTTGTGCGGGCGTGGCGCCATTTCGAGCAGATTCGCGGCTACGAGCAGCCGCGCGCCTGGCTGGTCAAGGTGGCGACGAATCAGGCGCGCTCATCGCATCGTAGCGCGCATCTTCGCACCATCTCTACGGATGCGCTGCCTGACTCCGAAGCGCCCGCGCGCAGTGATCCGACGCAGCGGCTGGCTGAGCGCGACCTCGTCCAACGGACGCTGCTGGAACTTCCTCTCGCCCAACGGACCGCGCTCACTCTTCGCGAGGTCTACGGATTCAGTTGCGCGGAGATCGCCGAGACGCTGGGCATCTCGCGCGACGCGGCGAAGATGGCGCTCTTCCGTGGACGCGAGAGTTTCCGTCGTCGCTATCTCGGGAAGGAGGCCGGCGATGAGCGATGAGCGAACACCTGCGACACTGGTGTGCGCCGCCAGGGTCGAGCCTGAGCAGCTTTCGGCGTGGCGCGATGGTCTGCTGTCTGAGGA
This sequence comes from Ktedonobacterales bacterium, assembly GCA_036391835.1. Classification (GTDB taxonomy): domain Bacteria; phylum Chloroflexota; class Ktedonobacteria; order Ktedonobacterales; family JADMIN01; genus JAKAIY01. Next base: position 17,273 of record DASVZC010000128.1, read on the forward strand.
CCAGGCGGCATGGCTGACGTCGCATGTCGCGGGGTGTCCCGCGTGTAGCGAACGGCTGCGTGACTATGAGCGCATTGGGTCTGCGCTGCGTGGGCAGATGATTCCACAACCCAATGGTGATCTGTGGCCAGCGACACAGCGTCTGATCGCCAGCGGAGGTCGCCGCCGCCGCTGGTGGCCGGTGGGCGCGCCGTCGTGGGGGACATGGGGCGCGGTAGCCGCAGCGGCGCTGCTGGTTGCGCTCTTTGCCGGGCTGCTGATGCGCCAACTGCCACATCGTCATGGGGCGCCTGCGACAGCAACCCCGACGGCGACACTCGCGCCTACGGAGATTCCAACAGCGACAGCGACGCCAATTGGCGGCGCGTGGACCCAGGTCGCTAGCTTCGGCCAGGCGCCGAACCCTCCGGCGGCGCTGGCGACCCAATATGACGTGTTCTCCGGCCAGGACTCCAAAGGGACGGCGCCGTATTTCCGCTTCCGCCGGTCGGACGATTTCGGGCAGACGTGGGTGAATCTGTCGCCGCCGCAGATCGCGGGGGTGAAGTACCCGGACAATGTCTCAACGGTCACGGGTATCATGAGTCCGCTCGATCCCAAGACATACATCCTGACGCTGCAATTGGAGAACGTCACTTGCCCGCAGGCCAACGCCCAATTCGGTCGCATGTGCCAGGTCCAGTATGTGACGCAGGATGGTGGCGCGACGTGGACGCTGCTGTCCTTGCCCGCGAAGGGGTTAGTTGCGCTGGCTTGGCCATTCGGGGAGGGAGCGTTCCCACTCGATCTGAGTGTTCAGGGCACGCGACTCTATAGCACCGTGAACGAGGTAATGTTCGCGGCGAGCGGCGCTATCCCACCGGGGAGGCTCGTCGCCAGCTACGATGGCGGCGCGACGTGGAGCCTCGTTGATAGCGCACTCAATGCGAAGCAGTTGATGGTCTACGACATGACCGCAACGCCAACAGGCTCGACCGTCTTTGCGCTGGCGGGTGTTCCAGACCCGAACCTGATGCCTGGCCAGTTGCCGCCGCTCTCACTCTGGCGCAGCGACGATGCGGGAGTGAACTGGCACGAAGTGATTAAGTCTGTCCAGAACTTCGAACACATGCGCGCTTCGAGTGACGCATCCACAGGGAAGAGCATACTCTACAGGGTTGCTGGTGACAAATACTCGACCATGCATCTCTACGCCAGCGCAGATGGTGGCGCTTCATGGAAGGATAGTGGTGTCAGCGCTCAGATCGCGGTGATAGATACACTGCCTGATGGCTCACTGCTTTTCGCAACTGGAAGCGATGTGGAGCGCTGGGATGGTAGGACTGGTGCGCCGCACATCGTGGCGCAAGCGACAGGGTTAGATGGTCTCTTTACCAATGCCCTGGCTCAATCGAATCCTGATGGGAAGGTCACCATCTGGCTCACGGGGATGGGGCCTAGCAGTCGGATTCAAGAGTACACAACGATCAGCGGCTGAGGCGAAGTGTCGCCTGGCGCAGTGTGGGGCGAGCGGGGAGTGTGATGTGAGTCATATTCCCCGCTCGCCCCACATGCTAGAATCGTTCGCATATTGCGGGCAGGCAGTGTAGCACGCCCGCGCTCTGGCTCGTTGGGATGAGTGTGAACAGCCAGGTGACGGAGTACACCGCGTTGAAGGGGTCATGATCTTTTCACTCTGGCGCGCTATGGCGTGGTAATCGTGACGCTCTCCACAGTGAGCCGCACGCTCTGGTCCACGAGTTCGATGCGCGCGGGGGCGAGCGGTAGCGCGGAAGTAACAGTGGTCAGGCTACTGCCGCCACAGACGAAGTTGATGTAGCGGCCATCCACCTGCACGTTGTAGGCGCGTGAGGTGACGCCCGGTGTGAAGTCATAGGTGCCGAAGCCGGGATTATTTGGGTCGGGCTGAGCCGGAAAGACCTGCGAGAAGCCGTGATTTTGCTGGTTGAGCGAACTCACGCTGGCGGTGTAGAGCAACTTGCCAGCGGGGGTATAGCCATCTATGCGGTATTGGTTGTTGTAGCCCGAGCCGTTGATCGCGGAGACGCGTATCTGAATGTTCACGCTATAGGCCTGGGCGGTGATCTCGTAAGGAATGGTGATGCTGTTGAAGCCAGCGCCGTCGTCGGTGAGAGCTCCGTTGGCGATGCTCCAGTGCGGCGGGAGGGTCCACTCACTGGCGCGCTGCGTGAAGTCCGCCTGATAGAGGATGCGCGGCGCGACGGTCGCCGTCGGGGAGGGCATCGCGCTGGGACGCCTGGCGGCTGATGGCGCGCTGGCGTCGCATCCGGCGAGGGTCAGCGCGGCAAGCAACACTGCCGAGGCGAGGGTAGTCGTCATGCGATGAGGGCTGAAGGGAAGGAAGGTCAGCACGAACGCTCTCACTTTCGCGGGTCTGCGGGTCGTTTCGATATGCCCATGAGACGCTCGGATACCACCGGTTTCTACTCCTATTTCAAAACACTGGCAAACGCTGACGCTTGACGCACAGGGGATACTGGGGCAAATAAACCAGTCTAGCGCTATAGTCGAATGCAGGATGTGCGGCGATTCGACCGCTGCGTGTGGAGAGGATACCAGGCATGATGCGATGGCGATGGTCTCGCGCGATTCGGCTCGTGGGTGTGTTGGCCGCGGCGCTGTGTGTGGCGCTGGTGGTCGCGCCAGGTGTTCCGGTCGCGCGGGCTAGCGGGCCTGGGGTTTGCACTGAGATTGTCGCCCAGTCTGATCTGGCGAAATTGTCGCTTTCGGCTACTGGCGGTGGAATCGCGCAGTTGAGTCGCACAGAAGGAGTGGTCGGTACTGGCTTGACTGCGACGGGCGCAGGCTGGCCCGCAGGCTCCGAGGTCCTGGTGGATGCATACACTCGGCGTCTGATGAATGGCAACGACCTCGGGGCCTATCCCGAGGGTACACTGGCAAGCGCCACCGTCTCGGTGGCTGGCGACTTCATAACGCCGCAGTTTCGCGCGCCGTTCTCGGAAGTTTGCTCTGCCCTCAGCACGACGCCAGATGGGCGGGCAAAGGACGGTGGCGCGATGCTATTCCTCGTCCACACGCGCGACGGACGGGTTCGGGCTCCCCTCTACTTCACCTATCTTACCTATGATCATGGGCCAAGCGTGCGGGGACCACAAGGCCAGGATCAAGAGCAAGGCAGCGCGTTGGCTCTGACTGGCGTCGGGTGGGAGCCAGGCGAGCAAGTGAGTGTGACGTATGAGGCCGCGCCATGGTCGTTCACACATGCGAATGAGCCACCACCATTTCAATTGTCGTCTGCCCCTCCGGTGAAGGCGACTGCCGATGCGCAGGGCGCGTTTGCTGTCATGCTCCCACCGTTACACGAACCAGAGGACACGATGATTGCGCTGGTGGCGCAAGGCTCTGGGCCACGGTACGGCGATGTCATAGTCATCAGCGGCTACTATCAGTTGCTCCCCTCCACTGCCCCAACCCTGCGCCTCGATCACAGCGGTATCATAGCGGGCGCAGAGATTGTCGTTTCTGGCTCCAACTGGCCTGCCCATGTGTCTGGAGTGATCGAGTACTGCCGCGGGCAAATGACGCTTCCCGATTTGGTGGGCCTTCGATGTCTGGGTATGGGCATACAGCCGGAAGGCGCACAGCAACTGGGCACATTTGTCACGGACGGAGCCGGAAAGTTCCGTGTGACGGTACGGATGCCCGCCAACGCGCGCCTTGGGCCGATCACCGTACAGGCACGTGTTCCTAGCGCGCCATTTGGGCTGATCGTCTATGCGCAGGGTCAGCCGCTGATGATTACTCCCACCTGGCGCGTGGCGCATCCTCGGCTCGCGCGCCTCCTCTCGGCGGCTCCATATCTTGGCGGCGGGATTGTGCTGCTGGCGGCGCTCGTGGGGCTATTCGTATTTGCACGGAGGCGGAGAAACGGCGTCCTCGGGCAAGGAGATACCGACGTAGATGTAACCCATCTAGCGCAATAGTGGAGAGGATGCCCGGTATGCTGCGATGGCAACGGTCTCGCGCGCTGCGACTTGTGAGCCTGCTGGCGGCGCTCTGTGTGGCGCTTGGGCTGGCGCTTGGGCTGGCGCTGGTGGTCGCGCCAGGTGTGCCGGTCGCGCGGGCCTCTGGCCTGGGGCCGTGCTCGCCACTGACTGCGGATGACCTGGCGCAGCCGCAGGTGACGGCGAAGGGGAATGCGTGGGCGGCGCTCAGCCGGGCACAAGGGACGGATGGCACGTTGCTGTCGCTCTCGGGTGGTGGCTGGCCCGCGAATACGCCGATTGGGATGGATATTTGGGCGGACTACAGCGGAACGTTTCGCGGTGGCCCAATCTATCTGCGACCTATCGGCGGACCCGTCACTCCAATCCAGGGAACAACGTCCGCGAGCGGCGCGCTCCAGTTTCCAACGTTTCGTCTGGACGATGAATGTCCCACGGGCATGAGCGCGAACGGCCATCTTCTGAGCAACATATCGATGCTTGTCGTCGTGCATACGCTGGATGGCAATTACTCGCAAGGGAACGTGCGTCGGCCCATCCAGTTCACCTTTTTCGCGCCGCCGACGATGAGCAGTGTGAAGCAAGGGACAGAGGGATACTGGACTGACCGACAGGTTCATGTGGGCGACACGATGACGGTCTATGGGAGCGGTTGGGCGCCAGGTGAGCAGTTGACGGTCACACCCCAAGAGGCGAACTGGCCGAATGTGACAGGCTGG
>DASVZC010000129.1:0-19104 GCA_036391835.1 Ktedonobacterales bacterium
AGGCGCCATCGGTCCAGGCTACGCCGCTGACGACCACGCCGCGCTCGTCTACGAAGGTGAGCAGTTGACGCGCATCATCGCCACGACTCCTACCGCGCGCGCCTACCATCTCACCCGCGACGAACACGGCGACGTGGTCGAGATGCCACTCCCTGCCGATATCCTGGAGTAAGCGGCGACGCGCGCGGCGTCTATACCTCGACGGCGCTAGGAGTGACGACCGCAGACCGCTCTGCGCGCCAGGTGAGAATGAGCGCCGCCAGCGCCAACACCGGCAGCGCGAGAAAGTAGCGCTCCGGGCTACGCCAGGCCGCTACCAGTGGCAACAGTGGAAGAACCAGGCCCAGATAGGGCGCGTGCGCGAGTAGCCGCCAGGCCAACACCAGCGCGCCTAGCATGATCCCAACCTCTAGCGCCGTGTACATATGCGCGTTCGCGAGCGGTGTCAGCCCTGCTATCCCAAGCGCGACGATGCCGCTTCCATCCGGCAGCAACGGCAGGCTGAGCGGCAGGAACAGACTCTCCGCCCAGGCGCGCGGGGACGCGATGATCCACGGGAGATTGATGAGGACGAAGCCGGCCAGCGCCGCGACTGCCTGTCGAATTGCCGCTTTCGTGCCGTGCATACGCCAGACCCACAGAAGAAAGAATGGCGCCGCGAACCATGCTGTCTGCTTGATCGCGCACGCGACGCCCAGGAGCGCACCCGAAAGCCAGCCGCGCTTGTAGAGCATCCATGCAGCGATGAGCGCGGCAATCCACCAGATGTCAAAGTCGCCATTGACCACCCGTTGGGCAAACGCGGGATTCTCCCAGATGAGCATGCCGACCGCAAGCCGCGCCTGCAACGGCGTGAGGGCGACTAACAACACGCTCAGCGCCAGAAAGAGCGCAATCTGGGCGAGCCCCATTCCTCGCGCGCCGAACAACACCGAGGGAATATCCACCACAAACGCGCCCGCCGGATAGCTATGCAGCGTGCGCGGGTCTAGCTCTGGTGGTGGCGTCGGTGGATGTCGCTGAAACTCGGCTGCGACGGCGCGCATCTCCTTGCCAGTCGGCACGTGGCGCACATCGCGAAAGCGTCCGCGAGCTATGGGTGTGAAGCCGCGAATGTGGAAGTACACCATCGCGTCGCGCAGATGTTGGTTGGCATCTGTGTAGGGGTTGACGCCCGCCAACACCAGGCCCGCACCGTACTGATTGTAGTACATCTCGTCGCTAGTATAGCGTGGTGGCCACTGGGTCGCGCTTGTGATCGCCCCCTGCGCCAGAATCACCGCCGTCTGAATGGAGGCAAACAGGGTCCACACCAGCAGCGGTATCGCGAGCCACTGCATCACACGCTGAGTGCGCGCCGAATGCGTGACGCTGACCCCAGCGATGAAGAAGCCGAACGCAGCCACGAGCGCCGCCAGGGTCAGCAGCGCAATGCCGCCCGCAAACGGCGTCGCGCCAGCGCTCCCCGACGCTCGACCATCCGAACCGCTGAGAAGCGACCGCAGCGCATACGCGGGAGCCACGAGCCAGACGGGGAGGCGATTCGACACAGTGAGCGTCAGCGACCCGAGCGCAACGAACAACGCACCCGTTGGCAGCGCACGAATCATTTGTGCGCCACGTGCGAGAAGTTCGCGCTGAGGCCAGGCGCGTACAACAGGCGGCGTCACACGTACTCCCCCTCACCGCAGGGCGCTACCAGCGCTCGTAGTGGGCGAACTCCGCAGTTGGTTTGCGGCCACGCTTGAGCGATGGCGATGGCACATCTGGCGCGCCATGGCCAATCGGGATGACTCCAGCAGGAGTAAGAACACAAATCTGCTCACTATCCTCAATAACCGGCATCTCACCTGACAACGGCAACGAGAGGCTTAGTTCCATGCGCGGATCATGAGCGGTATCGTAGAGCTTGACCGATACCTGGAGAGCGATGAGGATGTCACGTTGCTCATTCAGGGTGAGTGCATCCAACTGATTGCTGATCTGTTCGCGCCACTGGGATAGTTGTATAAGGCCGGCACGGACTTCTCGGGCGTTCAGGAAATGCGCTTCGGCCCGACCACGCTCGGCTTCAAAACCCTGCTTTTGCTTGCTAATACGCGTCATCTCTTCGACGAGCACACCAGTGGCGCATTCATCCTCAGTGAGCGCGGCAGTGCGCGCAAGACTGGCAAGCTTGCGTTCGGCCTCTTTGATCTGTGCGTCAATCGCATCCAACATTGTCTTGGCAGGGTCCTCGCCACTCTCCAGCCTCTCTACCTCCTGCCAAATGATCTGCTCATTGAGAATGACCAAGCGTATCTTGTCCCAGACCCACTTATCAGCTATGGGGGCGGAAATGGTATGCGCCTTGCAGCCGCCGTTCGATTTGTTAGCGCGTGAGCAGACGTAGTAAGGATCGTTATGATAGATGACGCCCCCCCGATTACGGTCACGCGCGGGCATGACTACAAGCGCCCGACCGCAATAGCCGCACCGGATAAACCCACTGCGCAGGAGTGTCGCGTGGTGTTCGCCAACGTTGCGCAGGGCATATTCCTGGTTGGCGCGCAAACGGGCGCGAACCAGGATAGCGATTTCTTCCGATATAAGCGGCGGAACAACCGAGGTTGGTAGCACAATGGCATCTTCATCGGGAACTGTCACGCGACGTGTCCGATATTTGTAGTTCGGGCGTTCATCGGGTGTCAGCTTGACGGAGCGCGTCTTGAAGACCGTATGCTTGCCCCAATAACCGGATTTCACCAGGATATTGCGGATGCTCGTGAAGTGCCAGTGGGAATTGCGTCCAACAGGCGTCGGTACTCCCTCATCTTCGAGTGCACGCGCGATCTGGCGCAAGGGTACGCCAGCCGCCGCTTCTTTGAAGATACGGATGACTACGAGGGATGTCACGGGATCAGGAGTGTACGCCGTCTTGTCCTCGTTAAACCTATAACCATACATCGGGCGATTGCCGTAAATAAGCGTCCCACGACGGGCACGCTCACGCTTGGCGCGGATGCTGCGCTCGACATGGCTGGTGTTCTCGATCTGGGCTGCAAGGCCTTTGACATAGCGGATGAGGCGTCCTTCCGGTGTATCGTCAATGTTCTCGTTCGCCAGTTCGACTTTGACGCCGTAGCGCTCCAGTTCGGTCATCACAATGACTTGATGCACGGGATCACGCCCGAGCCGATCAAGCACCCACACAATGACGGTATCGAAGGCGCGTGTCTTAGCGGCCTCACGCAACTGTGTCAGGCCAGGGCGCTCATAGAGTTCTTCGCCGGTATGGGTGTCATGAAAAACATGCTCAGGCAATATGCCAGGAAAGCCATGGTCGAGTGCCCACTTCGAGCAACCGGCAAGCTGCGTATCGATGCTAACGGTTCCGGGAGCGGCTTGTTCTGGCTTCGATACCCGGACGTAAATCGCGGCGAGGTGCGGTAGTGGCTGCAATCTCTCGTCGCGCATCGTACCCCTCGGCTTTCCTATCAATTGGGGGCCAGTAAGCGCCTCCACACGTCATTCCACACCTCGGTACGTTCACCGGAGCTCATGTTGACACGGATAGACTGCTACTTACGTGGCTTCGCTGGTAGGCAGTATAGGTGAGATTGACGAGATTGTCAAAAATTGACGAAATTGACTAGGTACGCGGACTCATCTGACGGGCAAATAGAAGGATGAGGTCGTTCCGGGAGGCCGTTAGCCCACCGGGGCCAGATGATCCTTGGGTGTGCGGAAGCGAACGGAACCAGCGAGTGACCGTCGAGACACTGACCTGACGGCCATGTTCCGTAAGGGCCTCGACTACCTGATTGACTGACCAGAATGCCTTACCTTCGAGAAGCCAGTCATAGCCGCCATGTCCTTCGAGCTGATGCTTGGCGGCTTCCAACTCAGGCAGGTCAGTCATGGTTCGTTCATACTCCGCTGAAAGGACGGTATATAGAGCTTTGAGTATAGCATGGCACTGACGAAATCGGCGTAGATTGCAGATGGGCAAGTTCGGTATCCATGAAGCCGAATTCGACAGTACCAACGGCAACCTCCAAGGCTTTAGCCGTGGTCTTGAGTTTGCCTTATCGCCGGTCGCTTATAATCGCTGGAAGACAATTTTCTATGAGTGGGGCCACATTATCTTGAGCCATACTATGCCGTCACGGCATGAAGCCTATATGCATCACCGTAGTTGGACGGAAGCCGAAGCCGAGATCCTAGGTATGTTTTGTATGAATGGCGCCGGACTGCTCGACGAAGAGACAGCTCAGCATAGCCTGGGTATGATCAGCACTGGCTGGGCGGTCGTGAATTCCCAGAGACGTCAGCACGTCAAGTACTCAAAGGTGCAGATGCCATCTTACGGGCAGGCAGGCTCGCCGTTGCCCCTATGGCTGAGGACGGAATCTAGCCAGATTACTACCAGCGTTCTCGGTGTACATAGTCCCTTTTCGGACGACGCCGAGAGCTTAGGTCGCGCCTCTGCTCGTCAGAGGCGCGATGGCCGACGAGTATGGTCCCTACCGGCATAACTTCTTCCGGCATGCCTAGTTGCTCCCGCCACGGTGCAACATCGTATGGCACTCCAATCAAGCAGGCATCCAAACCTTCATTGACTGCCGCCAGGAGCATCAACATGATGCCACAGCCGCTGTCAACGTACCAATAGGGAACGGGCCACGCAATCTCTGACCCATCGGGTCGCACTTTGTCGGGCCGCTGGTACCGTCGATGGTAGTCAGCTTCGTTGGTACAAGCAACAACGAGGACTGGCGCGCCAAATGCCGGTGGCTCGGAAGGGTCTTCTTGTATGTGTTCGCCCATCATTTCAAACTCTTGCCGATCCATCTCAGTCATCAAGCGGTGAATCATCGTGGGCTCGCTCACGACAATGTAGGATTGGCCTTGCGAATATCCGGCTGTTGGCCCGCGAGTGCCAGTGTCGAGAATGCGATCAAGGATTACTTGGTCAACTGGGTCTGGCCCATATTTGCGAATCGAGCGACGTTTATGCACAACTTCGTAAAAGTCCATTGCCGTTGCTCCCCTCTAGCTTGCCACAGCTACTTGGCGTATCCCACTAAATGCCATAGCGAAAACGAGGGGCAATTGCATAGTTACCCGCAACGGCGTTACCTCGTCTGGAATGCCCAGCAGCCGCCGCAGTTCATTCATGCGCGTGGTCGTTGGCGCCCCGACAAAGCCTGCCGCCAGCCCTTCATCTACTACGGCCAGCAGCAGCGCCATCACAGAGCAGCCGATGTCCATGAACCAGTAGGGGACGGGCCACTCGCTCTCATGCCCTTCGTCGTCCACCTTATCAGATTCCTGATAGCGCCGGTGATAGGCTGACTCGCTCACACAGGCAATCGCCCCCACTGGAGCCTCGGAGATGAAGGAGTGGAAGCCCATCGAGGCGTATTCTTCTTCGTCACAAATGCGTGCCACCTCACGCCGCGTCTCCGGCTGGGTAATCACCACGAACGACTGCCCCTGCGTGAATCCCGCGCTGGGCGCCCGCCGCGCCAGGTCGAGCACACGCGCAATCGCCTCCGGCGCCACTGGCTCGTCCGTGAAATGCCGCACCATCCGGCGCTTACGTACAACCTCGCTGAACTCCATGTACTATCCTCTTTCTCATGGCCCAGTCAGGGAAACTGTTATCGCGTAGCCACTTCCGATGCCGCGGGGTCATTCTCCACAGCGGTCATGCGGCCAAGTTGGCGTAGTTCAGGCCACGCCCAGGCGATGCCCAATACCGCCAGCACCGAGCCGATGCCGCCCAACGCGACCGACGTCACCGGACCGATCGCCGCCGCCACCGCGCCAGACTCAAAGCCGCCCAGTTGATTTGACGTACCAACAAAGACATTGTTGACGGCAGAGAGTCGCCCACGCAGTTCATCTGGCGTACGGAGCAGCAGCAGTGTTTTGCGGATGACCACGCTGATGTTGTCCATCGCGCCAAGGACGAGCAGCGCCGCCAGCGAGAGCGGAAAGAACGTCGACACACCGAACACCAGCGTTGCTACGCCGTAGACGCCTACCGCGAGCAGCAGCGCGCGTCCAGCGTGCTTGAACGGTGGGCGATGCGCCTGCAGCATCGCCATCAAGACGGCGCCGACGCTGGGTGCGCTGGCCATCAGGCCCAGTCCCTGTGGCCCGACATGCAGAATCTTCGTGGCGTAGATCGGTAGGAGCGTCGTCGCGCCGCCCAGCAGCACAGCCACCATGTCCAGCGTGATCGCCCCCAGAATAACCCGCGTCTGGAAGATGAAGCGCACACCACCCATCAGCCCGGCGACGGTCATCGGCTCCGAGTTGCGCGTGGCCTGCTTGCCGCGAATCTGGCTGACCGCGACGATGAACGCGGCGCCCGCGAGCGCGTCGAAGAGGTAGACGAGAGAGGCGTCGCCACGCGCCGCGATCACGAGTCCGGCCAGCGCCGGCCCCAACACTGCCGCCAATTGCCAGGAACTGCTGCTCCACGACGCTGCGTTTTCATAGACCACCACTGGCGTCGTCTGCGGCGGCAGCGCGCCCCACGCAGCGGTATTGAAGGCTTCGCCAACGCCGCGTAGGGCAAGCAGCACGAAGATGACCCAAACTGGTCCGTGTGTCAGCGCAATCGCCAGCAAGCCTAGCGAGGTGAGCGCAATCTCAGTCTGCGTCACACCCGAGAGCACACGGCGATCATAGCGATCCGCCGAGTGTCCCGCCACGAGTGAGAACGCGAGCACGGGCAGAAACTGCGCCAGCCCCACGAAGCCCAGCATCAGCGCGTTTTGCGTACGCACATAGATGTCCCAGCCGATGCCGACCGTCAGCATCTGCTGGCCGAGCGTCGAGAGGAATGACCCGGCGATCAGCGCGCGGAAATCGCGATAGCGGAGCGCCGCATACGGGTCATGGGCGCGAGCGGAGAGCGTTGTCCCCGGCTCAGTGGCGGGCGGCGATCCCTCGCCAGTGTCATCCGATAGCGCCACGAATTGCCGTCTCCCTTGCCTCGCTTAGCCCTTCAGTTGCTCCGCGTACTTCTTGCGGAACTTCGCGACCTTCGGCGCAATCACCATCGCGCAGTACGGCGCGTTGGGGTGATTCAGGAAATACTGACGATGGTAGTCCTCGGCGGGATAGAAGGCGGTGAACGGCTCGATGGTCGTCACGATGGGGTTGTTATAGATGTGCTCATCCGACACCTCGCGAATGACCTTCTCGGCGACACTGCGCTGCTCGTCATCGTGCGGAAGGATGACCGAGCGATACTGCTCGCCCACATCAGCGCCCTGGCGATTGAGCGTAGTCGGATCGTGTGTCACAAAGAACACATGCAGCAGGTCGCTAAAGGAGATCTGGGCAGGGTCGAAAACGATCTGCGCCACTTCAGCGTGTCCTGTTCTGCCACTGCAGACCTGCTCATAGGTGGGATTCTCGACCTTGCCGCCCGCATAGCCCGGCGTTACCGAGATGACCCCGCGCAAGCTGTCGAAGATCGGCTCCAAACACCAGAAGCAGCCGCCACCAAGCGTCGCCACCGCTGTCTCACTACGCATATCGCTCATGGCAATCCCACCTGTTCTCTTTCTCTAGATCGCGCTATCTTTGGCGCTTCAGCATATCATGCCACATTATCTCCCCCGTTCCTTATGCGTTTCTTACCGCGACGCGCGCTCTCCAGCCGCATGCACGGACACCTACGTCGTACGCCAATGAACACGGCAAACCGCTTCCAGTGGCTGGCGCAACGACCAGTCTCCGGAAGCGGTTCAGACGCCACGGAACGAGCGGAGGCTACTCCTTGACGTCTGGCAGCGCCGCCATCGTGATCATCACCACGAGCGCCACCGCCGAGTAGATACCCGCCACCAGCAGCGTATGTGCGCCAGTCACTGGCGTCAACGGAACGAGGAAGCTGCGGATGGTCGAACCAGCGGGTGACATCAGGAGGGTCGACATCGCGTTGAGATTCAGGCCCAGGAAGTCGCCACTCACCAGCGACCAGAAATCCCAGTGGGTCAAGCGGTCACCCAGAACGAGCAGCAGAATCGAGAAATTGTCTACTGGGAACCAGGCAATCGAAACGCTCAACCCAGCCGCCAGCGAGCGCGTTACCGTCGTCACTGCCGCTGCCAGCAGAATCGAAGAGCCAAGGCTCACGAGGACCGAGGCCACATTGAGCCGCGTGTCTGACCAGAACATGGCGTCAGCCGACTTGAGCGCATCGAGGCTGTGAGTCGCCAGTTGCACACCGACGAGACCACAGAGCGTCGCCCAGACCAGCAGCAGCGCGCCGCCAATCACCGCGATCAGGCTAACGACGGTCAGCTTGGCGAAGAGCAGTTGCAGCCGTCCCACGCCACGAGCGAGCAACACCCGAATCGTGCCGCTCGAATACTCCATGCCGACCAGGCGCGCGGTGAGGATGATCATCATCATGCCCCAGAACACTCGCAGCAGAAACAGGTCGCTCGTCATAAAGATGTAGAGGCCCTGGAGCGGGGCTGCAGCGAGCCGCTGATCGAGATTGCCGCCTGCTGTCAGAATGATCGCAAAGAGCACATAACCTATGAGCATCAGTCCAATCATCACCCAGAACGCCCACATGCGGGTAACTTTGATCCATTCCCCGCGCAGCACGCCGAAAAACGAAGGACGGGCTACGCGTTCGCCAGGCGCACTCGCGCCGAACGCCCCGCTCATTGTCGTCGCCATCTCTCTATCCCTTTCATCCCCCATCCAGCAATGGACAGGCGATTGTTGCGTCGCATGGAGCGCTAGCGGCTGGCGTCGCCCGATTCACCAGTCAGCCGCAGGAAGACCGCTTCGAGGTCTTCGCTATAGGGGGCGATGGTTTCAGGCGCGAAGCCCGCATTGACCAGGAACAGGTTCAACTCGCGTCCCCAGCCACCCGGCGCCGTCGTAATGAGCGCGCCGTCACTGTCGATGCGCGCATTCGCGCCCCATGGCTGACGCTTCGCCAGGGCCAACGCTTCGACGGCGCGGCCAGGCTCCATCGTCACGCGGAAGGCGCCGTGTGCGCCAGTCAACGTCTCAATATCGGCGACAGTGACGAGCTTCCCTTTGCTCAGAATCGCCACGCGGTCGCAGATCTGGCGCACTTCTGTCAGCACATGGCTGGAGATGAAGACGGTCTTGCCCTGCGCCGCCAACTGGCGTAGCAGGTCGCGCATCTCCACGATGCCCGCCGGGTCGAGGCCATTCGCGGGCTCATCCAGAATCAGCAGGTCAGGATCGTGCAGCAACGCCATCGCCACACCTAGCCGCTGCTTCATACCCAGCGAATACGTCTTGACACGGTCATTGTCACGGCCCTTCAACCCCACCAGTTCGAGCACGTCGTCGATGCGCTGCTCCGTGACACCACCCATCGCAGAGGCGACAGCGCGCAGATTGTCGCGCCCGGAAAGATACAGATACAGCGCGGGCTGTTCCACCAATGCGCCGACACGTGGTAGGACGTCCGCGGGGCCATCCGCCAGCGCCTGCCCGAGAATCTCCACCGAGCCATCTGTCGGGCGAATCAGCCCAAGGATCATGCGAATGGTGGTCGTCTTGCCAGCGCCATTTGGCCCCAGGAAACCGAACACTTCGCCCTGATGCACTGCCAGATCGAGATGGTCAACGACCAGTCGCTCGCCGTAGCGCTTACACAGCCCACTCACACGCAACGCCACAGCGGTATTCGCCTCACTCGTGGCGCTTGGCGAAGTCGTCGTTTCAGTCGCCATATGTCACTCCTTCGTCCCAGGTTGCGCAGGGGACGATACCCACAGCCTGCGGGCTCATCTTCGGTCAACTGGCCCCGCGCTTCGACACAAGCATAAGGCTCGCTTGTCGCGGGTCTATCGCACGGTTGTCGCAACTCTGTCGCAGGCGATGCCCGAACATGTCGCAGTTGGTATACTGATTTCCATGGAATGACATAAAGCCCTGCCAATCGGCAGCGCGAACGGGCCGGGATGCCCAAGGAGAATGAGCGGTCATGGCGACGATTCTGTTGGTGGAAGACGCGCAAGAGTTGGCGCGCGTCGTCACCCGCGAACTCCAGGCGGCTGGCTACACCGTGACGCACGTCGCGGATGGTCTGCAAGCGCTGGAGGCGCACAACCTCGGTCGCCCTGACCTCGTCATCCTCGACTGGATGTTGCCCGGGTTGGATGGTCTGGCGGTGCTGAGGCGCATGCGCGAGACGGCGGCCACCCCCGTGTTGATGCTGACAGCCCGCAGCGAAGAAGCCGACCGCGTGATTGGCCTGGAAGTGGGCGCAGATGACTATCTGACCAAGCCATTCAGCATGCGTGAATTGTTGGCGCGTGTGCGGGCAATGCTGCGGCGTGTGGAATTGATTCGGCAGACGGTCTCGGCTGATCGCGCGCCCGGCGAAGAACCATTGCGCTATCACGGACTGCTCCTCGACCCCGGCGCGCGGCTCGTCACATTGGATGGCGCGCCAGTGGACATCAGCGCCACCGAATTCTCTCTGCTGCACCTGCTGATGCGTAGCCCTGGCCGCGCCTTTAGTCGCGCCTATCTGCTCGAAACGGTCTGGTCAGAGGATTACATCGGCGGCGACCGCTCAGTTGATAATGCGATCTTGCGCCTGCGCAAGAAAATGGGGCCGCTGGGCGAGGCTGTCGAGACGGTCTGGGGTGTGGGCTATCGCCTGCGAGCGGAGGGAGCATAACCGATGTCTGACGACACCCCCGCGACAACTCCAGGAGAACGGCCTACCGAGCGGAAGCGCATCTTCCTCGCGGCGGCGCCGTGGCCACGCGCTCTGCTCGAAACGGTCGTCATCGCAGCGCTGCTAGTCGCGCTATTGCCAGTCTATCCCGGCCACAACACCACCATCAATCTGCTGCTCTCGCTGACCCTGCTGATTGGCCCGGCGGGGTGCGCGCTGTGGCTTGCGTTGCGCCTGAAGATGTCGCAACGCAAGTGGTATCTCGCGCTGCCTGTGGATGCTGGCTTTGGCCTGTTGATGGCGCTGGCGCCCTCGCTCATTCTGCTCCTGGTCTTTCAGCGGTACGCCGTAAGTCGTCCACAGCGCACAGAGCAATATCTCGTCGCGCAGATCGTCATCACGCTCATTTTCGTCTTCGCGTTCGTCTGTTACCGGATGGGTGTGCGGCTCTGGCTCTGGTGGGATACTCTGCGCCGCCGCAGTCTCCGCTGGGCGCTCACCCATGCGCTGCTCAGCGTGGCGGCAAGCGGGGCGGGGCTGCTGGGCATCATCGTGTTCACGGTCGTCCTGATTCTGACGCGACCCAACGCGCCAATATTCCAGTGGATCACCGCCCTTGCCTTCATCGCGATATTGCTCGTCCTTGGGATTTTCGTCGCGCTACCGTTCTCGGCGCTCTTCTCGTTCCTCTTCGCGCGGGGCGCATCGCGGCGCATCCTCGATTTGGCGCAGGCGACGGAACGGCTGCGCTCCGGAGACTACACGGCCCGCTCACCTGTGCAGGGTGAAGACGAAGTCGCGCGATTGCAGACGAACTTCAATGCGATGGCAGCGGATCTCGAACGTGGTGTGCGCGACCTGCGCGCCGAGCGTGACAACGTCGCGCAACTGCTCGCCCAGCGCCGTGAGTTGATCGCCAGTGTGTCGCACGAGTTGCGCACACCCGTCACCACCGTGCGGAGTTATCTGGAGGCGGCGACGCTGCGCTGGAATGACACCACTCCCGAGGCGCTACGTCACGACGTAGAGGTCATGCTGCACGAAACGCAGCGGTTGCAGACGTTGATAGATGACCTGTTTACATTGGCGCGCGCC
The DNA here is from genome assembly GCA_036391835.1 of Ktedonobacterales bacterium. Taxonomy (GTDB): domain Bacteria; phylum Chloroflexota; class Ktedonobacteria; order Ktedonobacterales; family JADMIN01; genus JAKAIY01. Next base: position 11,786 of record DASVZC010000129.1, read on the forward strand.
GAGGTGGGGCGTCTTGATCTGCGCTGCGAGCCGACCGATATCGGCGACCTCGCCCGCCGCACCGTGCAGACGATGGCGCCCGTAGCGTGGCAGTCGGCCCGCGTGGAGGCAGTCGCGCGCGTCTCCCCCGCTCTGCCGCTGGCGCAGGTAGACGCAATCCGCACCGAGCAGGCGCTGCACAATCTGCTGCGAAACGCGCTGCGCCACACCGCGCCGGGCGGCATCATCGCCGTCATCGCCGAACGCGCCGAGGATCGGCTGGCGCTACGAGTGAGCGACACAGGCGAGGGCATCGACGCCGAGGACTTGCCGCACATCTGGGAGCGCTTCTACCGCTCCGAGCGCGCTCGCGCCAGTGATAGCAGCGGCGGCTCAGGTCTGGGGCTGGCGCTGGTGAAGGAAGTCATTGAAGCGATGGGCGGCGAAGTAAGCGTAGAAAGCGAGCCTGGCGACGGAAGCGTATTCAGCCTCATCCTGCCACTCTCCGCGACGGACATGGAGCAAGAGGAAGCCCCTATCTCCGACGATGCGCCCGAGCATATCACTGCATCCTGAGGGGCAACGAGCGTCACGGCAAGCGGCATTCGGCTCTCATCTAATTACAATGAACTGTATGTACTATATACTATGGCAGAAAATAGCCTGATTGCCGCGTTGACGGGCGATGTAGGGTAGCCTAAGATGACGTGATGACGCAGTGGATCGTGTGGATTGTGGCGGGTAACATGCTAGCGTCATACACTGAATAGAAATGCGCGACGACGCGCGCCGACGATATGAGTGTCCCAACTACTCTCTCAGATCGTCGGCAACCGTGGAGAAATCCCACATGGCAATCTCTTCTTCGCGAAGCCGTAAGAACGGCAGTGAATCTAACAAGAAATCACACTCTGACGACTCGACAGGCCACGTCGAAGCCGACGCGGTAGCAGCGCTATCCGATGTCGACAATTTTGATTTGAGCGTGCTTCAGGCGGCGCTGCATCCCGCGCTGGAAGAACTCCCTCGTATACCGCAACAAGCACGCAGCCGTGAGAAGCGCGCAGAGCTCCTCAAAGCCGCCGAAGCGCTATTCATCGAGCGGGGGTATGCGTCTACAACAGCTGATGATATCGCCACTGCCGCAGGGGTGAGCGTCGGCACGTTCTACAACTATTTCCGGAACAAGCGGCAGATTCTCCTTGCGATGGCGCTCCTGCGACTGTCCGACATCTTCACGCATCTGCGCCTCACACAGATGGATCTGGCGCACGGTGACCGACGCCTCGCTATCCGCGACGCCATCGCTTCAATCGTGGCGAGTGGACGACAGCAAGGGCTGCGCGGTGTCTGGCAGCAATTGATGTCGCTAGAGCCTGAATTGGCCCCGTATCAAACAATGGTGCGGCGCTATGTGATCAATATGATCGAAGAGCGGTTGAATGCGGCGCGCGAGCAGGGTGGCGTCTGGCCCGATCTGGATATTCCTGGCACGTCACTGGCGATCTACTCGTTGCTCGACAATATCAGTTCGCGGCGCGAAGATGATCTGCCCGAAGACCGCATCATCGAAAGCATCTCGAAATTGATCGAACGCTCACTCTTCGTCCCGTACTATTTCGACACTGACCCTACGGCTGACACTGGCCAGGAGACCCGAGGCGCCCCATGAGTGACACCGCGCGCGAAACATCCAGTCGCTCCATCGCCGACCCACTACGCCAGGTAACCTCAGGCATCGTCCGCTGGCACGGCGACACGCGCCTCGATGCGGAAGATGAACTTGTCGCGGAGGAGCCGCTGGAGATTCGCGCCGGAGCCGACACAATCGCGGTCATCATGCGCACACCAGGGCATGATGACGAACTGGCGGCTGGCTTCCTCCTGAGTGAAGGGCTGATCCAGCAGAGAGAAGAGCTTGCCGCGTTCGAGTCGGGCGTGGACGCCGATGGTTTGCCATCCCCAAACATCCTGACGCTACGCACGGCGGAGGGTGTAGACCTCGGCCAGCGGATGCGGGAATCAGGCTATTCTCGCCAGTTCGCGGTGAACGCAAGCTGTGGTATCTGTGGCAAGACGACGGTGGAAGCGGCGTGCGCGCTCCTGCCGCCTGTCCCGCTCGACGGCTTTCGGGTGGCTCCTGCGACCCTCTACCAACTTCCAGAGCGCCTGCGCGCGGCTCAGCGTGTGTTCAACGCGACGGGTGGTCTGCACGGCGCTGCGCTCTTCGGCGACGACGGGGAGCTCCTCACCGTGCGTGAGGATGTGGGTCGGCACAATGCGGTAGACAAACTCGTGGGCCGCGCGCTGCTGGACGGCGAGACGCCGCTGGCAAAGCGAACGCTGCTGGTGAGTGGTCGCCTCTCGTTCGAGATCGTGCTGAAGGCGTTAGTAGCGCGCATCCCCATCATTGCGGCGGTGTCGGCGCCATCCAGCCTGGCGCTCGACCTGGCGCACGCTGGCGGCGTCACGCTGGTGGGCTTCCTGCGCGGCGAGCAATGCAACGTCTACACCTGGCCTGAGCGCGTGCTGCCCGATTAGGCTTCGCCGACGGCTCGGGCGCGTTCGGCGTCTGCGATGGCTGAGCGTATCAGATCGAGCGAACGACCTAGCGCGCGTTCCGCAGCCGCACGCCCCACCAAACCAACCTCGCGGGGATGAATTTCGAGCGTCACCAGCCCGCGATAGTCGTCACGGGCCATGCGCGCCACCAGTTCACGCAGTGGAAGCGTACCTTCGCCCGGCATGATATGCGTGCGCGGGCGTCGCTCATCCTCCCAGATGAGATCATTCAGGTGGACGTTGCGAAGAAGCGGTCGAACGCGCTCGTAGTCCTGCAAGATGTCTTCGTGGCACGCGCCCGCATGGCAGGTGTCGAAGGTGACGCCACAGCCGCGCGTCTGGGCATAATTCATCAGCCGGGAGAGATGATCGAGATAGGCCATCCGCTTGCGCCGGTTGTACTGGCTATTCTCGATAGTGAGCGCGACCTCGGCGCCACCAGCCTGCAACCCCAGCCGAATCGCCTGGCTAAAGTGGGCGTTGCGCGGTGAGGCGGGATCGTAGAAGTTGATGGTGTGCGTGATGCCGAGTTCCGCGCCAAGGTCACGCGCCAACTCCATCATCCTGGGGATGCGATGCGCAGGCCAGCGCGGCCAGCCTGGCATGCGTACGAACGGCGGATGCACGCTCAACACCGGCGCACCTACTCGCTCGATCGCGCGGCGCAGCGGCGGCAGCCCACCATAGAGCGCCTCGGGCCCGATGGCAAGTTCTACGCCGTCGAAGCCGAGGTCACGCGCCAGTCGCAGGCTATAGTCCAGCGAGCGATGGTAGAAGGTTCCGGTCGAAAAGCTCAATCGCATAAATGGAGCCTACGTCCAGTAGATGAGCGACGTCAAGCGCAGCCGAAGGAGGGAGGGCGCTCACCTGCTGGCTGGCCTCATCGGGCGGGCGTCGCATGTCTAACGCTTGCGCCGTGATACACTTGCGACAGGGTCTAGATTCTGGGAGAACAACATGCGAGGACGCGCCGAGGCGCTGCGTCATGTGCGCGGAAACCGCTGGCTCACCCTCCTGTTGGAGATTGCGCTGCTAGCGTTGGCGCTGGTGGCGATGCGTAGCATCATGGTGGCGACGGCGCGCCTGCCCAACGGTGATGTCGTCGAATACCACACCTACGCGCTGCAATTCTGGACCGGACACCCGCTCTTCAGCCTGCCGAAAGAATATCCTCCGCTGGCGATTCTGCCGTTCTCACTGACATTGGCGCCACCGATTGCCGCGTTCGAGTCGGTATTTTCGTGGTGGGCAGCCGCCGCCGTCATCGCGGGGTATCTCGGCTATCTGCGCTTCGCTGACCGCAAACGCGCGCTCGCCTACTTCGCCTATCTGGTGATCGGCTCGGCAGGTACACTCGTTGCGCGCTTCGATATCTTCCCGGCGCTCGTCACGCTGGGCGCGCTGTGGGCCACGCAACGTCGCCACTTCGCCACGGCCTATCTGCTGCTGGCGGCTGGCGTGCTGCTCAAACTCTACCCCATCTTCCTCGCGCCGCTGCCACTCATCGCGCAGTGGCATACGCTGCGCGCCGTCACAACTGACGCGGAAGCAGCCGAATCAGCTGGCTCGCGAATCTGGCGCTGGTGGCGGGCGCCGGAGATGTGGCGTGTAGCGGAGGGAGCCGCGCTCTTTCTCGGCGCCGTCGGTCTGGGATTCGCCGTCGCCTTCATGCTCAACCCCACAGGCGCGCTGAGCGAATTCACCTATGCGAGCGCGCGACCATTGCAGGTAGAGTCCACCCCCGCAACGCTCCTCTGGATTGGCTCGATCTTCGGCTTACCCGCCCATCCAGACTTCTCGTTCGTCTCGCTGAACCTGGTGGGGCCAGCGGATGTCGTGCTCAAGCCACTTTCGACGGTCGCGCTGGCGGCGGGCTGCCTGTGGGTCTACTGGCGATTCGCGCGTGGTCGGATTGCGATCGCGCAGGCGTTCCTGGCTGTGCTGGGTGTGGTCATCGTCGCCAACAAGATATTCAGCCCGCAATACCTGATTTGGATATCGCCATTTGTCGCGGAAGTCTATGGATTCGATGGCCTGTGGCTCGTGGTCTGCGCCGTCACGACATTCATCTTTCCCTATCTCTACGGCATGCGTAATCCCATCCAGACGGTGACCTATAACTGGGCGTTCTTGCCTGTCGTGGGGCTACGAAATATCCTCTTGCTCTCTTACACGTTGCGCGCTATCCTGAGTCCTGCGGCGCCACAAAACGGCCCGATGGCCGCATCGCCACCAACAGCGCCCACCTATTCGTCAGTCGACTCCCCGGGTCAGGTTGCCGCGCAAGACCATGCATGAGTGGAGGCGTCTCATGGCTCGCTATTTCGCGGAACGGCTTGGCCGCGACGGCTCGGGCTCCACGCTGGTCAACCGTCGGCCCTATGACCTCGTCGTGACCGATAGCAGCGGACTCTTCACCATGACGGCGGCGCTGTCATGGTTCGGGCTCGTGCTGGTCCCGATCATCATCTCGATCGCGCTCAATCTGCCGGTAAGTGGGCTGCCGCTGATCGGTGTCGCGCTCTGGCTGGGATTGCTGCGCACAGCGCGCTGGCTCTCGCCTGCCGCCCACGCGGACACACTCATGCAAAAGGGCCGTTATACCGAGGCGCTGGCCATGTGCGAGCGCTCGCTGGCGATCACCGGTTCGGGCGCCTGGGTGGGACGCAGACGCCTTGTCTGGCTAAATCGGCGGGTCGCGGCGCTGCTTGGCATGGGGCAGTACGACGCAGCGCTGCTCGCGGCGATTGATGCGCTCGAAGCCTCGCCCGATCCCGAAACCATCGCGAACTGCGCAGTCGTGCTGTTGCGCCTCAATCGCTATGACATGGCGATCGAAACGGCGCGTCTGGCTTGCGCGCTGACACACGACCGCTCGGTGCGGGCGAATGCGACGCTCGCATGGGCGATGCTTGCGCATGGGTTACCAGCGGAGGCGGAAGCGCTGGCGGACGCGAGCCTCGCCGATATACAGGCGCTCACACCATATGTGCGTCGCGAGAACCACACCGCATGCCTGAGCGCACTGTGCCAAGCCCAGCGTGCGCTCGGCCTCACACGGCGCGCAAACGACACGCTCAAGCGGCTCCGCAGAATCGCCCGGCGTGCGCCGACTGTCGCGGGGGTCATCCTGCTCGAAGAGGCGGGCATCCACGCGAATGAGCCAGCGGTCGCGGCTAACCTCATCGCCCGCGCACACGCCGCCGACCCAGCGTATACCGGCTGGTATCTCACCCAACCTATCGCGCAGCGCTTCCAGAGTGACGCGCCAGCGGTGGCGGCTCTGGCCCAACAAGCGTCCGACGCAATTGAACAGATGAGCGCAGCCGCGCCAGAAGATCGCAGCATCCAGACGTTGCTGCGATCGTTGCGCTCGGAGGCAAGTCCCCGCCCGATCTATCAGTCGAGCGCCCCTGCGCTATTGACGCAGGTGGCCACCCTCAGCGCCACCCTTGCCTTGCTGCTGCTGTGGATGTGGCGCTTCTTCATCAGCCAGAGTCTCTAAGCGCTAGCGCCACCTCCAGCGCATCAGCCGAGTCGCTCAGCGAACCAGGCGGTCATGTCGGCGAACATCTGCGGCGAGATGCGATGGTCAATCGGGTATTCGTGGTAGCTGAGCGCGACCTTCTGCCGTTCGAGAACCTCGCGGGCGGCACGCGCCTCTTCCACACGGATGATCTGGTCAGACTGGCCGTGCGCCACTAAGACGGGCAGATCAGCGGTTTCTTCCGGCTGGGCCAGCCACGGAATCGCCTCCGCAGGGATACGCCCGGCCAGCGCAATGACGCCAGCGAAGAGCCGAGGATGCGTCAGCGCTGTCACGAGTGAGATGATCGCGCCCTGGCTGAAGCCCAACGTGTAGACCCGCGCCGGATCAGCGCCATACGCCGTGATGGCCTGCGCGACAAACTCAGCGTAGGCCGTGCGGCTGGCGTCGAGTTGCTCGGGCGCGATGACCGGCCCGCTTGGGGTGAATTGCACGTTGAACCAGGCATACGCGCCAGGCGCACGGGTGAGCGGGGCGCGCACACTCAACACCACACAGCGTGGATCGAGTTGCGGCGCCAGACCAAAGAGGTCATGTTCGTTGCTGCCAACGCCATGCGCCAACACGAGGAGCGGAGGACGCCCGCCCGGCTCTGGCTGCGTCAAAGGCGCCCGCACGAGGTGAACGAGCGGCAGCCCTTCCACGGGAGTAACGTCATCCATTCACACATCCTCCAGCTCAGATCGCTTGTAGCCGCGCGTCTCTCAATGCGCGTGGGCAGCGAGCGTAGATCATCGTTGACAGCATCACATACGCAATGGTACACTACTTCCCGCTGACCCGACATCGGGGACGCGGGCCAAGATAGCTCAGCTGGTAGAGCACAGCACTGAAAATGCTGGGGTCGGCGGTTCGAGCCCGCCTCTTGGCACCACACAAAAGCGGCCATCATCGCGCGATGATGGCCGCTTTTGTGTGTTCTTTGTGTGTCCAACAAGCCGGCTAATAGCCGCGCTGCTGAGACGATTGCATTGGGCGGTCGACATTGGGCCCAGCGGGCCACAGTTCGATATGATCGCCCGCCAGATGCACACGGGCGCGTCCACCGAAGCGAATCGCCTCCAGCGCAGGGCGTGGAATCTGCAAGCGCCCCACGCCGTCGATGATGACCGTTTCTTCCGCCGCCTCGGCATGCACCACCTCCGTGCTGGTGCGCCCATCGCGAATCGCCACAGAGCGATCCATTAGCTCCGCTACGTGCGGGTCGTGCGTCACGATGATCGTCGTCAGG
>DASVZC010000130.1:0-3114 GCA_036391835.1 Ktedonobacterales bacterium
ATGAGGGCTGACGAGCAAGCGGGGCGTGTGCGAGCGAGACTAATAGGGCTTACATTGCCACTCACGCCAGCTATACCCATCGCGCTGGAAAATCTGATATGCGGCATGGATGTTCGCGTCCGCATCAAAGGGCGAATATCCCGAGTACGAGGTCGTATTCCACGTGCTGGGATAGAGGATTTGAAACACCCCACTCGCGTGGCTATTCAAAATCGGGTACGAGTTGTACGCATTCGGGTCATACCCTGATTCACAACGCGCGATGTTGAGCGCGCCCTGGGAGTATGAACCAAATACTGCGACGATATCGTTGATCACCGCTTGTTGGCCAGGATTCGCCCCCGCTGGTGGGCGATAGGGTACTGGCGTCGGTTTGGGCGTCGCAGTGGGGGTCGGCGTGGGAATCCACGGAACCGCGCCCGCATAGGCAAGCACGGGGCCATTCGCGCTCATGCTGGCCGCAGCGCCCAATGGCGTGCTCAGGGTCAACACGCTCACAACAAGCGCAGTAACAATCATCGAAACGGCGAACTGCGCAATGGCAGAGCGCGGACCAGACCGGCGCGGCGCAATCGATACGGATGGCGCACGGTACTTCTTCGCTCCAGGAATGAGCGTGGTCTTTGTCTCGCTCGCCGCATTCGCCAGCGCCAGCGCACGGTCACGCTCCGCACCGGTCTTGAGCGGGACCAGCGCCTGCGAGGTCTGCGGTCCACCAGATGTGCGCCCGGGCGACGAAAGGTCGGCCCGTCGCAGTGCGGCCCCGCTCGTCAATGTGCGGGCGGTACGCGTCGGCAGCGTCATCGGGTCGTCGAGCGTCTCGGCAGGCACATTGGTCGCCTGCTCCGCTGGCGCGGAATAGTGAGCGGTGGGTAGTTGGTCAAGAGGCGTACCGGAAGATGAAGAATCAGGCAATGGCCGCGAAGTTGACGGCGTCCATTGGGAGCCTCGACGTCTCAAGCCGCGATTGCGCTGTTCTTTCATCCGTGGTCACCTCTCGCTGACACATGCCCACAGCGTTCCATGCGTGGCGCACGCTCGCCCGACGACAGTGAAAAGTATGGCGCCATGCTATCGCAGGGGTCAAACCAGCGCCTAATTCGTAGCCAGATAGTCCCCGCACTTCGCCGCAACGCTCATCATTGAACGAAATCGCGAGCGATCTCCGACAACTTGCTGAGCAGGTCATCTATGGCAAACGGTTTGATGAGGGTTGGGATATTGAATTTGCGCATCAATTCGTCAAGCGTCGCGGTGATAGAGCCTGACGACGCGGTCATGACCACAAAGCGATGCCGGTGGGCAAGGCGCTCATCGCGGGTCACCGCTTCGAGCACGCCAAGGCCGTCCAGTCGGGGCATCATCACATCGAGCAATACGACCATCTGCGCATCTGTGGCGCGCAGAGTATTGAGCGCTACGATTCCGTCCGGCGCTTGCTCGACCTTGTATCCTTCGTCTTCCAATAACTGATAGAGCGTTTCGCGTATGGCCGCGTCGTCATCCACCACGAGCGCAGTAGCTGGGTATGTCGTACCAGACCTCCCTTTCAGCATAGAGGCAGCCAGGAAAACCAACTCCCTGATCCGCTAGAGCTTTCAGGTCTTCGTCTGGTAATGCAACGAACACTCCGCCCAATCGGACGCATGCACAGCCTATTCACCCTATTAGCAGCGTGAACAGTGAGTGATTATGCACGTTTTGGCGTCCATTAGAGTGTGTCAGATGCGCGTTGGTGTGATTGCGCGAACGACGAGATACGCCAGAATGGCGATCCAGCCCAGTGGGATGGTGAGAAACGCCCACAGCCACCCCGGCTGGCCGATTCGGTTCGCGTTCACGCGCACGAAGGTGAATCCGACGATGATTGGCGCGACGCTTACCAGGGCTCCAATGAAGAGAAACGGAAGAACTTCCCAGTGCATAGCCATCACGGCTCGCTCCTTCGCCAATATGCGCATGCGCTCACAAGTCGAAGTGACTCCACGCCGCCTGTCTGACACTCTACGCGCCGCTCGGCTGTCGGGTTGCCGATCTAGAAGCCGAGGCCGCGCTCCTTCAAGCTGACGTGCTGGTGGCGGCCAATGATGATGTGGTCGAGCAGTTCGATGTCGAGCAGGGCGCCAGCCTCACGCAATTGCTGCGTCGTGCGGACATCCTCGGGTGAGGGCGTCGGATCGCCGGACGGATGATTGTGCACGACGATGATGCTCAGGCAGGAGCGTGTGATGGCAGGGCGAAAGACTTCGGCCGCGCGCACAGCGCTACTGTTGATGGTCCCCTGATAGACGGTGTGCTGCGCGATGACATGATGTTTGGTGTCGAGGCAGAGCACGCGCAGTTGCTCCTGCGCCAGATACGCCATCTCCAGCATCAGCAGCCGCGCCACGTCACCCGGCTCGCGAATCTGCGGGCGCTGCTCCGGGCCAAGCGCGGCGAGCCGATTCGCGATTTCGAGCGCCGCCTTGAGTTGCGTCGCCTTGGCAAGCCCCAGACCATGCGCCTTCGTGAGTTCGGCGAGGTCGGCGGAGACTAATCCAGCAAGGCCGCCGAAATCGCGGAGCAAGCGCATCGAGAGGTCAATGACATTCTCGCCCGGCAGACCCGTTCGCAGAAGAATCGCCAGCAGTTCGGAGGTTTGTAGCGTCGCCGCACCGTAGCGTTCCAGTCGCTCGCGTGGCCGCTCGCCGTTGGGCATCTCGCGGACCGTCAGCGCATGATACGGGACTTCGTCAGAGTTCACTCTCAGAGCCATGCGACTCCTCCAGAGGAATGGTGGTCTCGATGCCTCGGCGGCGGCTGGCACGGGGATAGATGGATGGCAAGCGCGCCGCCACGCCCATCCTAACATGCGCATCTGTACCTGGCAAGCGTCGTATCGCTGGGACACCGCCGCCGGTGTAATCGAAGATACGGCCACCACATTTGACCCTATTCCCGCGACTCTGTTATGATGAATTGGCCCTCCGCGCGATGACGCGCCGGACGCGACACGGTGGGCGCTTGTCTACTTCTGGCGACCTTCGAGGAGGGCGCAATGCACGGAATTACGAACTGGCTCTTCACCGATCCCCAGGCGGCGGGACTGAATACCGCCTCGGGCAAGCCGGAAGT
>DASVZC010000131.1:0-23115 GCA_036391835.1 Ktedonobacterales bacterium
GTGATGAGGTTCGTCGCATCCGGCCCGAAGATGACAGCGCCAAGAATCTCGCCATATTCACCGAGGATGACCTTGGTAAAGCCTTCCGATTTCGTCGTGGCCAGCGCCTTGCCATTCGCCACCCACGGGAACTTGCCCACGCTGACCTTGTCGCTGCGCTCGCGCGCCTGCTTCTCGGTCAGGCCAACACCCGCGATCTCTGGGAAGGTATAGATGACACGCGGGACCATGTCGTAGTCCATGCGTGCGCTGTGGCCCAGCGCGTTCTCGGCGGCGACCTCACCCTCGGTCTCGGCGACGTGCGCCAACCAGGTGCGACCAACGACATCGCCGATGGCGTAGACGCCCGGCAGATTCGTCTCCATGCGCTCGTTGGCGATGACACGGCCGCGATCCATGGCGAGGCCAGCCTTCACCAGCGGCTCCAGCCCCTGCGTGACGGACTTGCGTCCCACAGCCACCAGCACATACTCGCCGTCAAAGCTCTTCTGGCCGTTCGCCGTCGTCGCTGTCACGCGCTTCTTGCCATCGGCGTCGCTGATGGACTCGACACGCGCGCCCGTCTCAACAGTGATGCCGCGCTTCGTGAGCGACTTGGTGAGCGCCTGGGCAGCTTCCTCATCCTCATTGGCGATGAGCGATGGCAGCATTTCGACGATGGTCACCTTCGAACCGAGCGCGTGGAACATGCAGGCCAATTCGACCGCGATCACGCCGCCGCCGATGCAGACGAGGCTCTCGGGCACTTTGCTCATTGCCAGCGCTTCGGTGCTGAAGATGACATTCTTGCCGTCGATACCGGGGAATGGTGGCTTGATCGTCTCAGAGCCAGTCGCGAGGATGAGCTTGCCGGTCGTGACGTCCTGCGTCGAGCCGTCCGACAGCTTGATGCGAATCTGCGTCGGGGAAAGCGCCTCAGCGGTTCCGTTGAACACGGTAACCTTGTTGGCCTTTAGCAGTTGGCTCACGCCACTCGTAAGCTGCTTGACGACCTTCTCCTTGAAGACGACCGCAGTGGGCATGTCGAAGGTTGGTGGCGTGGTGAGGTTGATACCGAGCTTACTCGCCTCTTGCATGTCGGTGTAGACTTCCGCGACATGCAACATTGCCTTCGAGGGGATGCAGCCGACATTGAGGCAGGTGCCTCCGATGTATTCCTTCTCGACGATGCCGACACGCGCCCCGAGTTGCGCCGCGCGAATGGCGGCCACATACCCACCAACGCCCGCGCCGATCACAAAGAGGTCGAATTGTTGTGCTTCGTTCGCCACTGCTTACTCCCCTGCCGCCTGCGCAGCAGTTCGTCTATTCGCGCTCGTCGCGCGTCTCGCGCTCGCGCCATTGCGCTCGCGTCACACTTCGCCTATCGTCTCTAGTATACGCCGTTCGGCGCAAGACACGCGCCGAGGCTGTGGGACAACCCACAGTCCAAACGCTCGCGCCGACTGTGACGCCGGTCACTTGACGAGCCATACGTCAGGCCCTATAGTGGCGTCGAACCAGCCTGCTTGCCAGCGTCACAGGAGCCGGGCCGCATGTGGCCCGACGAAATGGAGTTCCCCGATACCCTGAGAGGCGCAACATGAGGTCAACGCCGACTATGCAACGCGCGGCGAATGGCCAGCCTTCCGCTCGAACTACCTGGCGCGGCGCGCTACCACTCGCCTTCGCACTCTGCCTCGCGCTCGGTCAACTCTGGAGTTTCGTCGCGGCGCCGACGGTTTCAGCCGCCGCGCCACACATCGACGTCACCTCGTTTCAGCGCGATGTCGACCCGGCAGGCGCACGCGCCATCGCCGACGCCATCGACACCGCGGAGCACGACGGCTCGACGCTGCTCGTCATCACGATCGACACGCCTGGAGGCGACATCGCTTCGATGCAGAAGATCGTGCAATCTGAGTTAGCCGCGACGGTGCCTATCGCAACGTACGTCAGCCCACAGGGCGGGCAGGCGGCATCCGCTGGCTCGTTCGTCACCTTGGCGGCTCCCATCGCGGCGATGGCGCCCAGCACACGCATCGGCGCGGCCAGCCCCATAGACTCCGCGGGCAATGATCTGCAGCCGACGCTCAAAAGCAAAGTGGAGCAAGACCTCGAAGCGCTGATGCGCTCGATTCAGACCGATTACCATCGCGCAGTGACGCCCGCTGAATCCATGATCACCAACGCCACCGCTTACACCGATGACGAGGCGCGTAGCCAGAACATCGTCTCGATGCAGGCTCCCAGCCTCACCGACCTCATCAGTCAACTCGATGGCTACAGCGGAACCTACGCGAATGGGACGCCGTTCACCGTACAGACGTCCGGACTGCCCACGGTGACGCTCCAACCTTCGTTCGCGAATGAGCTGGAAACGTTCCTGTTCGACCCAACGGTGCTGTTCGTGATCTTCATGGTCGCGGCGACCTGCATCTATCTGGAACTGGCGCATCCTGGCGCCATCATTCCGGGAGTGGTTGGCGCGTTTACCCTGATCGTCTTCATTGTCGGGTCGCTGGGCATCAATCCCAACTGGGGCGGTCTCGCGCTCATGATTCTGGCGATACTGCTCCTGGGCGTCGATACCCGCGCGCCAACGCATGGTGTGCTGACACTCGGCGCGCTCGTGAGCCTCGTCGTCGGCGCGGTCATCTACTTCGACACGGGCTCGAATCCTGGCGCGCCAGGGGTGAATCTCAGCGTCATTGTTGGCGTCGCGGCTGGCCTGGGGCTGATCGCGCTCCTCGTGCTGCGGTACAGCATAGGCGCGCAACTTCGGCGCGTCACCACTGGCAAGGAATCATATGTCGGGCAGGTAGTTACGGTCATCGAGCCGCTGTCGCCCGCCGGTCGCGTCAACCTGCTTGGCGAAAATTGGAGCGCGAAGTTGGCGCCCAAGGCGCCCGCAGACGCCGCGCTTCCTATCGGCGCCCGCGCGCGCATCGTGCGTGTGGAGGGCCTGACGCTACTCGTCGAGCCTACACCCAACAACCAGTAATAGCTTCACGCGTATCACCAGTATCGTGAAGAAGAGTCACGCTAGCGGCGCGCTGGCGACGATTCTAGAAAGTGTATGGAGTATGTCAACGCTCGCAGGGCCACTCTTCGGCGTGGTCGTCGTCATTCTCATTCTGTTGCTGCTCTTCGCCATCGCGGGCCTGCGCGTCGTCAACCAGTACGAGCGCGGCGTCATCTTCGTGCTGGGTCGTCTGATTGGCGCGAAGGGGCCGGGCGTGTTCTGGGTGCCTCCGTTCATCAGTTCGATGCGCAGGATCGACCTGCGTATCGTCACGATCGAACTGCCCCCGCAGGAAGGTGTGACCCGCGATAACGTCACTGTGCGTGTCAGCGCAGTCGTGTACTTCTATGTCGTCAGCCCGAACGACGCCGTCAACAACGTGATGGACTACTACCGCGCGACCGTCCAGATCGCTCAGACGACGATGCGAAATGTGCTGGGTCAGTCTGAACTCGATCAATTGCTGACCGACCGCGCGCGCATGAACCAGGCGGTGCAGACGATCATCGACGAGCACACCGAGCGTTGGGGCATCAAGGTCACAGCGGTCGAGATCAAAGATGTGGAATTGCCACAGACGATGCAACGGGCGATGGCGAAGCAGGCAGAGGCCGAGCGCGAGAAGCGCGCCAAGGTGCTGCAGGCGCAAGGTGAATTGCTGGCGTCGCAGACCCTCGCCGATGCCGCGCGTGTCATCTCGACCGAGCCGGCTGCGCTCCAACTGCGCTACATGCAGACGCTGACAGAGATCGCGGTCGAGAAGAATTCGACCATCATATTCCCGCTGCCCATCGACATCGTAGAGCCGCTGACGGCGATGCTACGCAAGATGTCTGGCACGGAGCAGCCGCCAACGGGCCCGCAGACACCCCTGCGACCAGAACAGCAGCCCACGATCATCTCTCAGTCCCCGTTGCACGATCCAAACCGTCCGCAGGGTCCGCAGCAGTAACAACAGCAGGCGGAACAACGAGAGCCGTGTCAGTGTGGGACGACCCATGCTAGAGCGGCTCTCGCGCTATCTCGGCAGCAGATAGGTGAGCAGCCAGAAGAGGCCCATGCCGACGATGAGGGTAGCGGCGATGTTGCGCGTGCGCCAGGCGATGAGGAAGGCAGCGATGCCAGCGATTAGACGCGGATTGGCAAGTGTCATGACGAGCGCGCCATTGTGGCTCACCATATCAGGGATGACCAGCGCGGCCAGCGCGGCAGGCGGCACAAACCGCAGCGCACGCTCGACCGCCGGCGGCAACGAGAGCGATGAGGGGCCGATGAAGGCCACACGCATCAGATAGGTCAGAACACCGATCAGGACGATGCTCAACGCCAGTGTCATTGGTCGCTCTCCTCCGCAGCGGCCGCGAGATCGGAACCCGACTCATCGGTCGAGACAGGCGAGCGACGCACCGTGCGCCGGTCGAGCAGGACGCCCGCGACGATGCCCACCAGCACCGCCAACGCCAGCCCCAGTTTGAGCGGAACGCCAACCGCCAGCGCCGCGACGGCGCCAGACACAGCGGCGGCGACCAGCAGCGCGCGATCGCGCAGTAACGGCACGAGCAGCGCAATGAAGGTCAGCGTCGCGGCGAAGTCGAGTGACCAACTCGCCGGAATCCGCGCGCCAATGACAATGCCGACAAATGTGGCGGCTTGCCAGTTTATCCAGAGGGTCAGGCCCGAGCCGAGCATGTAGAACACCCGCTGTGGCGCCGGCAACGAGCGGATAGTCCCGATGATGACGCCGTAGACTTCATCCACCAGCAAATAGGAGAGGAATAGCCGCCAGCCACGCGGCGCATCACGCAGGACTGGGCCAAGCGACACACTGTAGAGCAGGTGGCGCAGGTTGATGGTGGCGGCGGTGAGCACGAGCACGAACGCCGACGCGCCGCCCGAGACGAGCAGCACAATCGCGAATTGCGCCGACCCCGCGAAGACGATGAATGACATCGCCTGCGCCAGCCATGCTGGAATGTGCGCCGAAATCGCCGACGCCCCATAGATGAGGCCGAACGGCACGGTTCCCGGCAGCAACGGCAGTGTGCCGCGCACACCCGCGAGGAATGGGCGCTTCATTATCGTGCCGCCCAAGTCTGGACGCGAAATCATAGGCGACGGCCGGGCCGCAATGTCAGCCACTGCGCGTGCATGCGCATTAGGGGATTACTCCACTTCAGGCTCGGAGCCAGTGGAGTGACCATTGCTCGACCCTTCAACCTGATGTTTCGCGCTGGAGGCGTCGACCTCATCAGATTCGGCGGCGCGATTGGCCTTCACATAGCGCACATAGCTGTCGTGCTGTTCCTGTGAGATGAGCCGGCTCTCATAGTAGAGGTTCATCATCATGTCCAGCTTGAGGATGCTGATGAGGTTGATGCCCGCGCGCTTGAGGCGAACACGTGCGCCCATCTGCCGGTCCACCAGAGCAACGGCGTCGTGCACGGTGACGTCATGCTCCGCGAGGAAACGCGCCATCTCGTTCATGCTCGCGCCGCCAGTAATCAGATCGTCGATTAGCAGCGCACGCGCGCCCTTGACATGCCGTCCCTCGATGCCGCGCTGCCCCGTACCTTCCGCCTTCATGCGGGCATAGATCAACGGCGTATTCGTTTCGAGCGCGAAGGCCGTCGCCAGCAACAGGCCACCCGTCGGCACACCCGCGACGATGTCATACGGCTGAGCATGCGAGCGCTTCAACGACTGCGCCAGGGCGACCTCCTGCGCCATCAGACGCGCCGCGACTTTCAGCGCCTCGGGGTTGCTAATGAGCGCGCGGGGGTTGATGTAGACAGGTGAGTTCACCGTGCTGCCACCAAGGGTGTAATCGCCAAAGGTGACACCGCCAAGGTCGAAGATCGCGCGGGCAAGCCACAGCGTATCCAGCGTCTGATCAGTCATGCGATACCTTCCTTCCAGGTGGGGTAGGTGGAGCAGTGGTCGCGCTGGACTACACGCTGACTTCACGTTGGCGGTTCCGCACCTCGCTGCAGTTGGAGGGAGCGGGAACCGCGCGTCATCGGACTGCCGCGCGGCGCCTGAAGGCGCAATCGGGCATCAGTATACCACCGCAGGCGCCTACGCCAACAACCTCAGGACAAGCGGATAGAAGTGGCTGATTGTAGCCTGTGGTTTGGCTGGCGCGTCTAGGTGAATAAGCGCCTGCTGCGCATAGCCATATCCCCAACACGGCCTATAGCGTCTGACGCAGGCGAACACGCATGCTACACTGGCTTGAAGAGGTGGCTCGCTGGACGTGAGCCGGGAAACTTCCGCGTAGTATCGTCAGAAGTGAGAGGAGTCGCTATGGATGCGTTTGACCGCGAGCAGACGCGCAAGTCGCCGCAAGCGCCACGAACGCCCTATGCGCCTTCTACACGAAAAAGTACGCTTTCGACTGCCATCGTCAATCGAGCCTCATCGCCCTCGGGTACGCATTACTCCGCGCCGACCGAGCGCCGACCTGCCGCAAGCGACATCTCCCAGGCATCAACCTCGCGATTCCCCATCCCAGAGCAGCGGGCGCCCGTGAATAGCGGACGACTCCCGGCTCCAGTGAACACACGCCTCCCCGCGACGACCAACCAACTCGCCGCAGATGGCGCCGACAAGCCCATGCTGATCGCGCCTGATCGCGCCATGGCGAAGACGACGCCGATGGGGCTGGCAAAAACCGGCGCCGCGCCAGTGTTGAGCCGCAACATGCGTTTCATCGCGGTCGTGCTGAGTGTGGCGGCCGTGCTCACTACAGCGCTCGCCTTCAACGTGATGCATGGCTCCACGCAGACTGGCGCGCGGGTAGACGCCTCCGTGCCGCCCCCCTCGGGACATGGCCCACTGACGGCGATGGCAGGCGCTATCGTGTATGCGCCCGCGCCGCAATCGGTTCTCAATAACCAAACCGTCTCATCACAGCCGCAATCAGTCACAACTTCCAATGGCACGCTCATCGCGAAGGGTCAGCTTGGCATGGAGCCGTGCCAGGATAGTTACAAGTTCGTGCCGAATATTTCCAACTGGACGACTCCGCCGGGGTGCTACGCGAACATCTATGTGCCCAATCGCGCCAACTATATTCAAGCCGCCAGTTGGGGCTACTGCAACTGGTGGATCGAGGTCACACATCCCCAGGCGCCCGATATCACCTATGGCCCCTATCCACGAGGGCTCACGCCAGTGCCGGGCGCGGCGATCTACTTCGATGGTGGTGAGCAGGGCGCCGACTACGCCGGACACTTCGCCGAAACGGTGGCCGTCTCACCCGATGGCTATTGGATTCTCATCAGCGAGATGAACTTCGCGTGGCGTGGCGGCGGCTTCGGCAAGATCGACTACCGCTATGTCCACGTCTCCCCACACGTCCATTTCATGTACAACGTGTAGAAGAACGAGCACACACCCTGACCCCTCGCCCATCAAGTGAGCGAGGGGTCATCTTTTTGTGTTCTTCTTGTGTTCTTTCTTTTTGTGCGTAAAGTCACGCCGCAGCGGCTTTTGCGAGGGCGCTTGACGGCGCCACATATTAGTGTTAATGTCACTAACATGAATAACAACCCAACAAGCACTACTGGCAAGCGTCGATACCGCATGGACGCCAGATCGGCAGAGGTAGCGGCGACAGGCCAACGAATACTGCATGCAACGACTGATCTCTATATGGAGCGATGGCTCGAAGATCTGACATTGGAGGATGTCGCAGCGCGGGCCGGAGTCACCGTTCAAACCGTGCTGCGGCGGTTTGGCTCGAAGGCGGAACTCATTCGGGAGGCAGGCGAAGGTCTGTACGCACAAGTCGTCGCTCAGCGTGGTCAGGCGCCTATCGGGGATATTCCTGGCGCAGTGGCCAATCTGATGACGCATTACGAGGAGACGGGTGACCTGACCATTCGCACATTAGCCCAAGAGGGAAAGCATGACGTATTGCATGCTTTCGCCGCACAAGGCCGCGCAGTTCACCGCTCCTGGGTAGAGACGTCATTTGCGCCTTTCCTCAATGACCATAGCGAGGCACAGCGTATCGCGCTCCTGACCAAGTTGATTGTCGCGACAGATATCTATGTATGGAAGCTGCTGCGACGTGATATGGGGCTTGGGCGGGACCAGACAGAGCGGTACATCGCGGAGATCGTCTCCGCCATAATCGAATCTGCGAAGTAGGAAGGTGTCAAGCCATGATGCCCGCATCTCGCCAGTCGAGTCATTTCCTCTTTGTGCTGTGGGCAGGTGGAGGCAATGTGCCACCTCAACTCAATCTCGCCCGCCGGCTGACGGAACGAGGACATCGTGTCAGCATCCTTGCGCCACAGTTACTTCGGTCTCGCATCGAGGCGGCTGGCGGCGTGTTTCTCCCACTGCATGAGGTTCCAGAGCACGACAGCGCGTCGCTTATGGATGATCTGGCGAAAGACTGGGAGGCGCGGTCGCCCATGAGCGCCGCCACCCGATTTCGTGACGGGCTCATCTTTGGGACCGCGCTCGCATATAGCAAAGACGTCACCGCCGCAATCGAAGAGGTCCATCCAGATGTCGTAGCGCCTGATTATCTCCTGCTGGGCGCCTATGTCGCGGCGGAGCGGGCGGGCATACCCATTGCCGCATTGGTGCATACCATCTACCCATTGCCCGCGCCCGGAATGCCACCCTACGGCATGGGCTTTCAGCCTGCTCGTGGCGTAGTTGGCTATGCGCGTGATGCGATCTTCTCGCAAGTCTTCAGTCACTTCTACAACGCCCGCCTGGGAATACTGAACGAGGTACGCGCTGCGTCAGGCCTGCGCCCGCTCACGTCGGTCTTTGAGCAGTTCGCGCACGCAGATCGTCTGCTTATCCTATCCAGCCAGACGTTTGACTTCCCCGCGACGGCGCTTCCTGCCAACGTGCGCTACATTGGGCCACAACTCGAAGATGCCAACTGGGTCGCCCCATGGCAATCGCCAACAGCAGGTAATGACCATCGGCCACTAGTGCTGGTCAGCCTCAGCACGACCTATCAGCGACAGGAGGAGGTGACGCGGCGTATAGTCGCGGCGTTGGCAACCCTGCCAGTCCGTGGGCTGGTCACACTAGGCCCCGCGCTCAACAAAGACAACTTCACTTTTCCTCCCAATGTATCTGCGGAAACGTACATTCCACATATCCTTGTCTGCCCGCAGGTCGATCTAGTCGTCACACACGCAGGACTTGGCACGGTGACCACTGCGCTGAACTTCGGGAAACCACTCGTGTGTATTCCGATGGGCAGAGATCAGGGAGACAATGCCGCTCGCGTCGTCTATCGGGGCGCCGGCATTCAATGCGCAAGTACCGCGAGTGTGAATGATCTGCGCAGCGCAATTCAACGCGCGCTGAATGAGCCACGATTCCGCGAGGGCGCTCAAAGGATAGCCGATGGCATGGCGCGCGAAGGTGGCCCTGCCGTAGGCGTCGCGGAGATGGAGCGTCTGGCGATGGCGCCCTCCCCGACGACACGCGGTGTGGCGACATCGCACTGATTCTCTTCAGTTTCACGGGTCAGGGCAATGGTCTCGCCCTGACCTGCGCGTCCCCCTCGCTTGCGACTGACGAACCATTCGGCTACACTGAAGGTATATGTCAGTCGTAGTGATCTCCGATCTTACCAAGTCCTACGGCGCCGAACTGATCTTCAGCGGCGTCTCATTTCGCGTGGACTCGCGCGACCGCATCGGCCTCGTTGGCCCCAACGGCGCCGGGAAATCAACGTTGCTGACCCTCCTCGCGGGTAGACTGATGCCCGATGATGGCAGCATCTCACTCGCGCAGGGTGTCAGCGTCGGCTATCTCCCCCAGGTGGCAGACTTCCATCCCGAACGCAGCCTGACCGAAGAGATGCGCGCCGTCTTTGCCCATGTGCACGCATGGGAAGCCGAGTTGACAGAACTCGCCGCCAAGATGAGCGACCCTGATGTGCTAGCCGACGCCGAAGCCTACGAAGCGCTGATGGAACGCTACAGCGATCTGCAAACGCGCTTCGAGCACGCGGGCGGCTATACCATCGAGCCGCGCGTGCGTCAGGTGCTGGACGGTCTCGGCTTCACGCGCGAACAGCAGGAAGCGCCAGCCCGCCAACTCAGCGGCGGCCAGCAGACACGCGCCGCGCTGGGTCGGCTGCTGCTGCTCGAACCCGACCTGCTGCTGCTGGACGAGCCGACTAACCATCTCGATCTGGCCGCGCTGGAGTGGCTCGAAGAGTATCTGAGCGCGTGGCATGGCGCCGTCATCGTCGTCTCGCACGACCGCTATTTCCTCGACCGTGTGACGACACGCACCATCGAAATCGCTCATCAGCGGGCGGAACTCTATCCAGGCGCATATTCGAAATATGTGCAGTTGCGGGCCGACCGTTTGGAGCGCTGGCGCAAAGACTACGAGGCCCAGCAGGAGCACATCGCGCACACGGAGGACTTCATTCGCCGCTACAAGGCGGGGCAGCGGGCCAAAGAGGCGCGCGGGCGTCAGAAGATGCTCGACAAACTCGAACGCATCGAGCGGCCACCTGTCGACGGCAAGATCAAGTTCCACCTGGGCTCGGCCATCGAGCCTGGCCACACCATACTCACCACTGAACATCTGGTGGTAGGCTATCCCGCTGGCGGCGATGGCGCGGCGCTGCGGGTGCAGGTAGACGATCTGCGTGTGGATCGCGGCAACCGCATCGGCATGATCGGCCCGAATGGCAGCGGCAAGACCACGCTCCTGCGCGTCCTCGTCGGCCAGACACAGCCGCTGGAGGGACGCTTCACCCTGGGGCGCAACGTGCAGGTCGGCTATTACGCGCAGACCCATGAAAACCTCAACCTGAGCGCCACCCTTATCGATGAGATTCGCCAGGTGAGCCATCTCAGCGAAGAGGGAGCGCGCAGTTACCTCGGGCGCTTCCTCTTCAGCGGTGACGATGTCTTCAAGCTAGTGGGGTCGCTCAGCGGCGGTGAGCGCAGCCGCGTGGCGCTGGCGAAGTTGACCTTGCAGGGGGCGAATACACTGGTATTGGACGAGCCAACCAACCATCTCGATCTGCCCGCGCGTGAGGCGCTCGAAAGCATCCTGAGCGAGTATGACGGGACGCTGATCTTCGTCTCGCATGACCGCTACTTCGTGGACGCCCTGGCGACGACCATCTGGGCGCTCGAAAACGGCGAAGTCACTGCGCACGAGGGCAATTACAGCCGCTACCACGCGCGGCGGGCGCAGGTGGAGGCGGCGCAAGCGCAGGCGCAGGCCCGCGAAGCGGCGCTGACCGCCCAGCGTGCCGCCCAGGCGCTCGATGGCTCGCCAAACAACGCGTCGGGACGCACAGGCAAGCGCTCGAAGCGTGGCGCCGACGTTGATCTGCGCACGGCAGAGCATGTGGAGCGCGAGATCACCGAGACAGAGACTCACCTGGCGACACTGGAAAGTGAACTAGCAACCGCCAGCGCGGAGAGCGATGTCGCTCGGGTCACCGAGCTAGGCGCCGAATATGAGCGAGAACGAACGCGCCTCGATGCGTTGTATGTAGAGTGGCAGGGACTAGCAAGCTAGACGCTCTTCGAGTGAGGAGGGAACTCAGCATGCCGTACATTCTCGGGCTGACCGGAAATATCGCCAGCGGCAAGACGACCATTGGACTCATGCTGCTGGAACTCGGACTCAACACCTACATCGACGCCGACGCGGCCGTGCACGAACTCTATCTTCCCGGACAGCCGCTGCCAGCCATCCTTGCCGGCGCCTTCGGTCCCGAAGTGCTCGACAAAGATGGAGGAGTGGATCGCCGCGTTTTGGGCTCGCTCGTCTTTGGTTCGCCCGAGCGCTTGCGCCAACTCGAAGCGCTCGTGCACCCTGTGGTGCGCGAGACGCTGCTCGCCAAGGTGCGCGCGATACCAGACGACGAAATCGGCGTACTCGACGCCATCAAACTGATTGAGTCTGGCTATGCGCCCTTTTGTTCTGGCGTTTGGGTGGTCACCTGCCCACCTGAGATACAACTGCAACGTCTCATAGAACGGCGCGGCCTCACCGAAGAGGAAGCACGCGCCCGTCTCGCCGCTCAGCCTCCCATCGATGCGAAGCTGCCGCTGGCAACCGCCGTCATTCACAATGATGGCTCGCTCGAAGACCTGCGCCAGCAAGTCAGTGACGCCTGGCGTGCGTTCAAAGCGAGCCTCCCGGCGCCAGCGCCCGACCGCTGAGCATCCGCTCGCGCATGGTATGGCCTTGGCCCGCCTTCCGAGAGAGGTGAGACACCGACATGGCTCACATTGGCGTCAGCGCCGCTCCTGTCCTGGGAGACGTGACTACATTACAGCGCCGCACCCGCATCGTCTGCACACTTGGCCCCGCGAGCAACAGCGAGGAGCGAATCGAAGCGCTGGCCCGCGCGGGGATGGACGTCGCGCGCATCAACTTCTCGCATGGCTCCCACGACGAGCATGCGGAAGTCATCGCGCGTGTGCGGCGCGTGGAAGAGCGCGTGAATCATCCCATCGCCATTCTGCAAGACCTGCAAGGTCCCAAGATTCGCATTGGCGCGCTCGCTGACCACAAACCGATCACCCTGCGCGATGGGCAGACCTTCACCATCACCACTCGCGCGCTCGTCGGCGATAGCGACACCGTCTCGACGACCTACGCCGCGCTGCCGAACGACGTCAAACCCGGCGACCGCATCCTGTTGGCGGATGGCGCGATCGAATTGCGCGTGGTCAGCACGACTGACGGCACCGTTACGACCGAAGTGAAACACGGCGGCCAACTCTCTGAGCATCAGGGGATCAATCTGCCTGGCGTCGCCGTCAGCGCGCCTGCGCTCACCGAGAAAGACCGTGCCGACGTAGCCTTCGGTGTAGCGCATGGGGTGGACTTCATCGCGCTGAGTTTCGTCCGGCGTCCGGAGGATGTGACTGAGGCCAAAGCGCTGATTGCGGAGGAGCTGGCGAACAACCCCAACCGTGTGCGCCCCAAGAGCCCAACTGGCCTGCACCCGTCGGTGTATGTCGCTGACGCTACCATTCCGTTGATCGCCAAACTGGAAAAGCCCGAAGCTATCGCCAACCTCGACGCCATCCTGAAGGCGGCGGACGGCGTGATGGTGGCGCGCGGCGACCTCGGCGTGGAGATGCCGTTGGAGCAGGTGCCACTGATACAGAAACGCATCATCGCACGGGCCAATGAGCTTGGGCTACCAGTCATCACCGCGACACAGATGCTCGAATCGATGATTACGAATCCACGGCCAACACGCGCCGAAGCGAGCGACGTCGCCAATGCCATCCTCGACGGGACGGATGCCGTGATGTTGAGCGCCGAGACGGCGACGGGCGCCTATCCACTCGAAACAGTGCAGGTGATGGCGCGCATCGCCTGCCAGGCGGAAAAAGGCTGCGCGACGTTCACTTCGATCGCGCAGCGTGGCGACAAAGCGCAGGCAGTGGCAAGCGCGGCCTCCACGCTGGCGCGCGAAGCGGGCGCGCGGCTGGTCGTCGTCTTCACGCGTACGGGCGTCTCCGCGCAGTTGATGTCCAAAGAGCGACCGGGAATCCCGATTGTCGCGTTCTCGCCCTTCGAGACGGTGTACCGGAGACTCGCGCTGTGGTGGGGCGTCACCCCACGCTACAACGAACTCAAGGGAACCATCGAAGACCGCATCGCTTCCGCTGATCTGGCGCTGCGACAGAGTGGTATGGCGCACGTTGGCGATGAAGTCGTCATCATGGGTGGAATGCCGTCATTCGGACGCACACGCACCAACTTCGTCAAGCTGCATCGCATCGGTGAACTCGAAGAGCATCCCGTGTGAAGAGCATCCCGTGTGAGCAGAGACACAGTGACGACTGGCGAGGGATGATACACTAGGGGCCAGAACGTATGCCGGGGATCAATGGAGACTCCCGGCGCTCGCGTGCCTGAAGAAACGTGTCCCACCTCGAAGTGTGAAGCGCCAGCGATTGGTTGGCGCGGCCCGGTGGAATGGGAGGGTGCCATCTTGTCGCCTGTTGACTCCATTACCAATCCCATCAGCAACGAAGCGATTCTGGCGCTGGTCGCGGCGCTGGGCCTGAGCTCCACCGCTGGCTTGCGGGCGGTCGCGACCCTCTTCGCCATTGGCGTCGTCAGCGACATCCATGTCGCCGGACATCCGCTGCTCGTGCTCAGTGGACATTTCGCGGTGCTCGGGTCGGCTCCGGTGCTGATTCTGCTGGGTGTGCTCACCATCGCGGAAATCATCATAGACAAAGTGCCGGGACTCGACTCCCTCAACGACATCATTCATACCGTCATACGCCCGGTCGTCGGCGCAGTCATCGTGGCAGGCACAGCGAACTCACTCAGCGACACGAATGTCTGGGCGGCGGCGGCGGTCGGCGCAATTCTGGCGTTCGGTGTCCATGCGACAAAGTCCACCGCGCGCGTCGCCACCACCGCGACCACAGCTGGCATCGGCAATCCCATCATCTCTGTAATGGAGGATATGCTCACCGTCGGCTCGATTCTGCTCGTCGTGGTGGGAAAGTCGGTCGCCATCCTGGTCGCGCCCGTGCTGGGCGTCATCCTGCTAGTCATCGTCATCATCATCGCGTTCGTGATCATGCTACTCGCGTGGCGTATTAGCGTGGCGATTGTGCGCGTGTTCAAGCCGAACACCGCAAAGGTGGCCACCGTCGCCGCAGCGCCCACGACGCCACTCGATCAACCCGCCGAGTAGCGCGCTCGTTATCCTGACACGAGGAGTTGACACCCAATCATGCTGACCGGCGACCCATCGTCTCATTCCGTGACCACAGCGCCACGACCGCGTATCTGGCCCTGGGCCGCCGGGTCCATCCTGATTCCGCTCCTCATCATCTCCGCCACGCTGTTCGGCCATCGACTGGCATTGCAGGCGAGGCTGGCGGCGCAAGTCGCGCCCGCGCCCACGCTGCCCCCGATCACCGTCAACGCCGTCGTTGCCGCCCCCGGCCAGATATCCAACCTGGCGCTCGACGCGCGCACACAGACACTAGTCGCGACATTCATCAATGCGACCTCAGCGCGACTATCTGGTGTCGCCTTCTATGACAGCGTTACAGGCGCACACAAAGGGGAGAGCGCGGCTCCAGGCGACGCAAGCGGGCCATTCGCGCTGACCGACACTTTGCGCGGTGAGACCTATCTCGTCGGCGCAGGCGGCGTGACCATCTTCGATGATGCGACGGGCCAGCGGACGAGCGCGTATGCGAATCCGACGACTATATACGCCACAGCCGCCGGGCTGGACGAGCGGCTGGGGATTATCTACACCTTCGACCCGAGTACCAGCGATACGCTGAGTTCGGCTGGAACGCTCAACGCATTCGCAGCCAGCGACGGCAGCCCCATCGCCAGCGTGAAATTGCCCGCAATATCGGGCCTTCCGCCAGAGCAGGCGCCACAGATCACAGTGGACTCTGACGCTGGCCGGGTGTACGTCTTCGTAGGTGGCCACAACCAGCCGGAGCCGCTCCTCGCCTACAACGCCAGCGACCTCTCGCCGCTCGGCTCATGGCGGACGCCAGCAGACTTGGCGCTCGGCCCTTTTGACGCGGAGACACACACGCTGTATTTTGGCCGCGCAGATCGGACGGTCTGGAGCCTCGACCTTACCGCGCTTCCATCGGGCGCAACTGCCCAAACCATCTCACCGCAACAGATTCCGTCCCTCAGTGGCGCGAGCCGCTTTGGTTTCGGGCGTGCGGGCGTCTCACTGGTCATGAGTGGGGATGGCGTCGTCTCCATCGTTCCCGCTGGCGCGCCGAACCCCTATGCAATGCTGCCGCTCGTGCATGCGCCTTCTGGGTTTGCGGCGGACGCAGCGCCTTGGATGCTGCCAATCGACACTGCTAGCCAGTTGGCCTATCTCCCTGGCGACGACAACTCACTCCTGATCGTCAGCCTCAAGCGGCCAGCCAGCCACGCCGCGCCAAACGCCGTCACAGCGGCGCTGATCGCACGCGCGGGCATGACGCGTCTGCTGCCGGACACGAATCAGAATCCACCGTTTCTCTCCGCGACAACGTTCCCCGTCACGTTCGGCTCCGTTCCGCGCCAGTATTTCATCCACTACAGCGACCTCGGATGGAAAGGGCCATACGCCGGAACAGCCAGCCTCGGCGATGTGAAAGCGGGCGGAAGGCCAGGCGACTATATAATGACCTTTAGCATTACCTGGCACCAACTCTTTCTGCGCCAGCATAGCTGGACGGTGGAAGTCATCTCTGATGGCCGTACGCGCCTGCTCTCTGACAGCGGCGACGCCATCCCCTAGGCCCAGCGAGCGGGCAGAAAATGAGGACTGCATGACACGCGCCGACGGACGCGCCAACGACCAGTTGCGCCCAATCTCCATCACCACCGACTACATCAAGCACGCGGAGGGGTCTGCGCTGATCGAGTTTGGCGATACGCGCGTGCTGTGTGTCGCCAGCATCGAAGACCGCGTGCCGCCATTTCTGGAGGGGCGCGGGCAGGGCTGGGTGACCGCTGAATATGCGATGCTGCCACGCGCTGGCAATACCCGCTCGCAGCGCGAGAGTGTCGCGGGCAAGGTGGGTGGCCGCACCCACGAGATTCAGCGACTGATTGGCCGCTCATTGCGCGCTGCGCTCGATCTGCGGGCGCTGGGCGAGCGCACCATCACACTCGACTGCGACGTACTCCAGGCGGACGGCGGCACGCGCACCGCTTCCATCACTGGCGCGTGGATCGCCCTTCAACGCGCGACCAAACGACTGAAGGAGCAGGGGATCTTACGGGTGGACCCAGTGAAACTGAGCGTCGCGGCGGTTAGCGTCGGTATCGTGAAGGACCAGGGGATGCTCGACCTCAACTACGGCGAAGATTCTCGCGCTGAGGTAGACGCGAACGTCGTGATGACCGACAAGGGCGAGTTCATCGAAGTGCAAGGGACGGCCGAAGGCAAGCCCTTCAGCCGCGCCCGGCTCGACGAGTTGCTGGCTCTCGCCGAGAAGGGCATCCGCGAATTGCAGGAGATACAGCGCGCCAATGTCTAGTTGGAACGATGGACGCCTGGAGGTCTACCATGTCGCATGCGCATCCCACTTACCCACAGCCAACCTGGCTGGACCTCTACGACTACCGCAGGCGGGTCGCTGACCTCTATCAGCGGCGCGCCGAGGCCTACCTCGCTGGCGACGACGAAGCCGAGACGCTGCGACACTTCCGCGCCGGAAAAGATGCCCTGTTTGCACGGCACCCGCAGTCAGCGCTGAGCGGAGAGGCGCGTCAGCGGTTCAGCGGCCTGCGCTATTTCCCATATGCGCCAGAGTTGCGCGTGGAGGCGAGCCTTACGCCGCTTGCGCCGGAAGCGGAAGATGAGCCAGAGCCGCAGATCGAGGCGAGCGGCGCCCATTCGATGCGCTTCCGGCGCGCGGCCCGCGTCACCTTTACCCTTGACGCAACACTCGCCGAACTCACCATGTACTGGATCGATGTCTATGGTGGCGGGCTCTTCCTGGCATTTCGCGACGCCACCTGCCCATCAGAAAGTTACGGCGGCGGGCGCTATCTCTTCGACACCGTGAAGGGCAGCGACCTCATTCGGCTCGATCAACCAGAGGATGATTTAGTGGCAGCAGGACTTCCGGACGGACGCATCCTGCTGGACTTCAACTACGCGTACAATCCCTCATGCGCGTATGACTCACGTTGGATATGTCCCCTGGCGCCAAACGAAAACCGCTTGCCACAGGCGATTCGGGCGGGCGAGCGGAAATATCACGACTGAGCGACCACGCTAACCCTTGCCCCGACGACCCGTGGGCGTTCGACTAGGCAAAAGGGGTTATTGGCGTAAAAAAAACGCAATTACGCTTAGTACCTTATGGTATACTTCGGAGGCAGCCAAAGCCGCCTGTGTGGACAAACGTCTGTGTACTTAAGCCATAGTGTGGCTTCGGGCGCAGAAACGTGATGGCCTACTGGGGGGCATATGGCACAAGCCTACATGCGAGGGAGTTCAGTGGAGCAGGATGCCCGCGCTTCGGCGCCCTTAATCACCCTCTTCGAGCGCGACGACGCCATCGCGGTTCCGTTGCTCTCACAGCTACGTATGGCTGGATATGATGTCCGGTCAGCGCGCACCCCAGTCGAACTCTTCGACACACTCGGCAAGCATCTGGTGACGCTGGTGCTCATAGACCTGGGCGCAGCCACCGCCGGTCGCCGCGAATTCTGGGTCGCCCTCGACGCCCATCGCCGTGGCCGCGCGATGCAGGTGCTGACCTTCCGGTACATGGCCCCTGCCAGCGACCTCGACCTCGACTTCGAGCCATCCGCCCGCGCCATCGCCGATGTAGAGATTCATGGCGCGCACGAATTTGGTCGCGTGATCGAAGCGGTACGCCAGCGAGCGCCACTGCATGGGCCTGCCCCCTCCGCTGCGGTGAGCTACACGCCGGATGGCGCTATCCAGCCCATCGGCGCGGCGCTGGGGATGCCCTCGCCTTCGTTTGGTGGCTACAATGGTGTATCCACTCCAAGTCAGCAGGGCTACGGCGGATTCAGCCAGGGCTCTGAGCCTGGCTATGCGCAAGCCTACGGGCAGCAACCAGTATATGGCGGCGCGGCATTCGGCATGTCCCCTGTGCCGCCGAGCATGCCGCAAAGCTTCCCGTCCACGCCGTCACAGATGCCTGGGGCGTATGCCGCGCATATGGAAACCACGCCCTTCCCATTCGGATCATCTCCCAGTGGCCAGTCGTTCCCCGCGCACTATGCTCCATCGTCCAGCCCGTTCTCGCAGCCTGGAGCCGCGAATCCGTTTAGCTCGAATCCGTTGGGCGCGAACCCATTTAGCGCGAGCGCTGAGACGTCGCCATTCTCCCAGCCACTGGGCTCCAATCCGTTCGCGCAGGGGCCAAGCGCGCCCTCCTCGCCATTCGCAGCGGGAGTCAGCCAGAATGTGAATCCATTCAGCGTCCCACAGCAAAACTCGCTGCCGCCATTCGGGAACGGCCCTTCCTATGGGAATCCGCCCTCATTCGCCAACCCGCCGTCATTCGGAAACGGGCCAGCGTCCTGGGGCGCTGGATCGAGCAGCTTCAACGACGCGCCTGGGTTCCCCGTCTGGCGCACGCCCGATGCTGGTGGCAGCTTCAGTTCTGATCCCGGCGTACAGAATTTCTTCAACGCTGGTCGCCAGGCGGCGGCCACGCAGCCCGGACGTCAAGCGCCTGCCTTCCAGGATGCCTGGACTCCGCCGGATGGCGACATGCAGACGGAAACCGCCGCGCTTTCCGAGTCGTCATTCCACACTGGCGCAGACGCATGGAACTCTGCGATGTCCGAGCCACGCCGCCCGTCGCAGGGGCCGCAATACAGCGCAGCGCAGGCCCGCCCATGGGATGCGCCGCAGCCAGCCGCCACGCCCGCGAGCCAGCACGAGCCTGAATTCATCCACTATCAGGGATATGATGCTCCTCAGCCTGAAGAATTCGAAGCGCCAACTGCCGCGATTCCAACGCCGCCCACTCCCATGCCCACGCCGAAGCCGCAGCCCGCGAAGCAGCACAAACCGTCCACCGCGACAGAAACCGCGCTCAGCAGTGTGTTGATCGAAGGCGCATTGCTCACGCCGGGCAAACTGGAGACGCTGCGCGGCATTCAGGACATGCTCTCGGACGCCGAACAGCCGCGCAAACTTGGCGAACTGGCGCTCATGTTCAAGTTCCTGAGCGCCGACCAACTGCTCGCCGCGCTCCTCGTCAGCCGTGGCCTCGTCAGCCCGCAGCAGATCGCCTCGCTGGGCAAGGTCAAGCAAGACATGGCAGCGCGCGGCGACAATATCGACCTCGAAACGCTGCTCGTCCGGCACAACATCCTGTCAGCCGACCAGCTTCGCTCCGTCCGGCAGGAACTCGCGTCGTAGTCCACACCAAGCGGATCTAGCGATGTGGCGCGAGTGGGGCGCCCCAGCGCAACGTGGCGCTAATGTGTAGCGTAACGTGCCCATTCTGCGCATAGGGCGCGAGTAAATCGACAACTGCCACGTCGAATGCAGCGGCATCGTCTGGCCGCATGCGATCACGCGAGAACCCATTGCGTGAGTGGATGGACTCGACATACGCGCCGATGGTCTGCCTGAACGGCACAGTGGCTGTTCGCGCCTGTCCACGCTCAGAGAACAGTCCACGCTGCCTCAACTCCTCCACGATGTCATAGGGGCGAAACTCAGTATTGGTCGAGTAGCGTGTAATGAGCGTGAGCAAGTGTTCGCTCCACGGCAGAGGCTGCTCATCACGTTCGACGATGACCAGGCTAGCGCCCGGCGCCAGCACAGTGGACAGTCGAGGCAGGGTCACCTCCCAATCCATCCAGTGCAGGCTTTCGCCGGCCACGATCAGCCCATACGTCTTAGCTAGCGCAGCCGACTCTATGGGTGAGACCTGCCAGCGGAGATTCGTCGCATCGCCATTGGGGAGGCTGCGCCCGGCCGCAATCATACGCTCAGAGATGTCCGCGGCGTCCACCTGCGCGACCCGCCGAGCGAGCGGGCGCGCAATGTCGCCCGTCCCACAACCAATATCAAGCGCGACGCCAGGCGCGACGACCAGCGATGCCAGCCGATCGAATACCTCAGTCGGATAAGGGGGCCGCGCGGGATAGGCTGCGACCACCGCCGCATCCTGAAACTGCGCAGCATAACGCGAACCCAAATGAGCAGGCTTTGGCGTCGACATGCCCGTACTTCCTCCAGAGATATGCGCGTCGGTGGCAGTATAGACAGTACGACGCGAAACGAAGGTTAGTTGTAGGCAAACGCCCCACCTCAGCCAGAAACTCTGGTGAAGTGGGCCGTTTGCTGTGTGTGGGATTCCGGGATGTCTATGGTAGTTGCGCGTAGGCGGGCAGTGTCAGAAAGTCCACGAAGATTTCAGACGTCGTGATGGACTCGAAGAGCTTGGCGGCTTCGTCGAGTCGGCGCTCGCCATAGCCTTCTTCGCCGAACGTCTGCCGCAACTTCGCCAGTTCTTCCTCCTGCAACTGGCGGTAGAGTTCCACCGTCACCTTGCGGCCATCGTTCAAGATACCGCGCGGGTGGTGAATCCACTGCCAAACCTGCGCCCGCGAAATCTCAGCCGTCGCGGCGTCTTCCATCAGGTTGTACAGCGGCACGGCGCCCAGGCCTCCAAGCCACGCGCCGATATATTGGATGCCGACGCGAATGTTGGTGCGCAGCCCTTCCTCGGTAATCTCACCATCTGGAACGGCCAGCAGGTCGGCGGCGCTCACCTGGACGTCTTCGCGTTTGCGGTCGATCTGGTTCGGTTGCGGCATGATACGGTCGAATACCTCGGTCGCCAGCTTCACCATGCCCGGATGCGCGACCCATGTGCCATCGTGGCCATCGGTCGCCTCGCGCTCCTTATCAGCGCGCACGCCAGCGAACGCTTTCTCGTTCAGCGCCTCATCGCCCTTCACGGGGATGAAGGCCGACATTCCGCCCATCGCCTGCGCGCCACGCCGATGACAGGTGCGAATGCACAGTTGCGTGTAGGAGCGCATGAATGGCACGGTCATCGTCACTTGCGCGCGATCAGGTAATACGAAATTCGGGTCGTTGCGCCGCTTCTTGATGCCGCTGAAGATGTAGTCCCAGCGACCGCAGTTCAGCCCTGCGGAGTGATCGCGCAACTCGTAGAGAATCTCGTCCATCTCGAATGCGGCGGGCAGCGTCTCGATCAGCACCGTCGCCTTCGCGGACCCGTGCGGCACGGTCAATTCTTCCTCGGCGAAGGTGAACACGTCGTTCCACAGCCGCGCTTCCAGATGGCTCTCCATCTTGGGCAGGTAGAAGTACGGCGCGGTGCGACGCGAAAGCTGCTCGCGCGCATTGTGAAAGAAGAACAGGCCAAAGTCGAAGAGGCTAGCGGAGATTTCCGCGCCGTCGACCAGGAAATGCTTCTCATTCAGGTGCCAGCCGCGCGGCCGCACGAACAAGATCGCCAACTGCTCGCCGAGCGCGTACTGCTTCCCCTCGGGACTGGTATATGTGAGGGTGCGGCGCACTGCCTCGCGCAGATTGAGTTGACCCTCGATGTTGTTCGGCCAGGTTGGCGAGTTCGCATCCTCGAAGTCAGCCATGAAGACCTTCGCGCCAGAGTTCAGCGCGTTGATGATCATTTTGCGGTCAACTGGCCCGGTAATCTCGACGCGACGGTCGGCGATTTCTTCGGGAAATGGCGCGATCTTCCAGTCTCCCGCGCGAATGTCGGCGGTTTCGGGCAGGAAGTCGTACAGATGGCCCTGATCGATGCGCACCTGGCTCTCGATGCGCTTCTGCAACAACTCCTGTCGCCGACCATCGAATTTGCGAGCCAGCTTCACGAGGAAGTCCTGCGCATCGGGGGTAAGAATGGATGAAACATTCGGGGCGATGGGCGCGTTGACCGTCACGCCATCAACGGCGTGAAAACTATCTGGTGTTGTCATTGCGTTCCTCCGGACTCCGCGCCTGCGTGGGGCGACAGACGCCGCTCGGTCCTCCGCTCAGTGGTCATGTCAGATGTTGGAGCATGCGCGCGGCCAACCCTCGACTCCTGACCTCTGCTCTCATGCGGAATGTAATCAGATGATGAGGGTGTTGGATAGACGCCGACCCATAGCGATGCATGTAGGGGCGCCTGTGCCACAGCATACGACAAGCGCCCACCCACGCGCAGCGAGGCGCGCGAGCGAGCGCTTGCGGTGCATCTGAGCGCTAGTGGAACTGGGCAGCTTCGGTCGAGCCAGCCAGGGCGGTCGTCGAGGACTCACCACCAGAGATGACCTGAGCCACCTCATCGAAGTAGCCCGTGCCGACTTCGCGCTGATGGCGTGTGGCCGTGTAGCCAGCGCCCTCTGCGGAGAATTCGTCCTGCTGCAATTCCGAATAGGCAGCCATGCCACGGTCGCGGTAGCCAGTCGCCAGGTGGAACATGCTGTAATTGAGCGCATGGAATCCAGCCAGCGTGACGAACTGGAACTTGTAGCCCATCGCGCCGATCCGCTGCTGGAACTCAGCGATGGTGTCGGCGTCGAGCTTCTTCTTCCAGTTGAATGACGGCGAGCAGTTGTAGGCCAGGAGCTTGCCGGGGAACTGC
>DASVZC010000132.1:0-22547 GCA_036391835.1 Ktedonobacterales bacterium
GTTGTCGCACTTGGCGCAGTGATAGATTGGCAGCGCCAGACCCCAGTAGCGCTTCTTCGAGATCATCCAGTCTTCCATGTTGCGCAGCCAGTCCATCTCGCGGTCCAGGCCAAAGCCGGGGATCCAGCGGATGTCTGGCACGAAGCGCATCATGCGTTCGCGTAGGTCGCGCATCGAGATGAACCACTCGTTTACCAGACGGAAGATCAGTTCCGTGCCGCAGCGCCAGCAGTGCGGATAGACGTGCTTGTAGGACTCGGTCTGGTAGAAGTAGCCCTTCTGCCGCAGATTCTCAAAGATCGGGCGTGCGACCTCCTTCACAGCCATGCCGGTGAGCCAGTCGTAGCCCTCGACGTAGATGCCGCTGTCGTCCACAGGGGCGAGCGCGGGCAGCCGCTCCTCTTTGCCAAGCGCGAAGTCCTCGCGGCCACAACCCGGCGCGATATGCACGACACCTGTGCCTTCGTCGGCGGTCACGTCGTCCCACGCGATGATGTGGTGACGGGCGCCGTGTGTCTCGGCGTCGCGCCAGGCGGGCAACTCATCGAATGGCCCCGTATACGCCCAGCCGAGCATATGCGAGCCAGGGAGCGTTTCGATGACCTTGGCCGGGCCGTGCTCGTGGCCGCGCAGCTTCGCCAGCTTGGCGACGACATCCTTCGAGAGATAGTAGAACTCGCCGTCCTGCTCGACTTTGACGTATTCCAGGTGTGGATTGACGGCTGCGGCGACGTTGGCGGGCAGCGTCCACGGGGTCGTCGTCCAGACGAGCAGATATTCGTGCGGGCGGTCAACTAGCGGGAAGCGCACGAAGACGCTGGTGTGCGTGACCTCGCGCCTCCCTTCGTTGATCTCCATATCGGAGATGCCCGTGGCGCAGCGAGGACACCACGGCATCACGTCGCGTCCGTGATAGACCCAGCCAGACTCCCAGCACAGCTTGAGAAAAGCCCAGATGGTGTAATTGTTCTCATCGGACATCGTGTAATAGGAGTTGTCCCAGTCCATCCACTCGCCCAGGCGGATAGACTGCTCGGTCTGCACGGCGGAGTAGCGCAGCACGCGCTCTTTGCACTTCTCCACGAATGGCCCGATGCCATAGGTTTCGATGTCGCGCTTCGACTTGAAGCCGAGCTCTTTTTCGACCTCGACCTCAACCCAGAGGCCCTGGCAGTCGAAGCCGTTCTGGTAGCGTTGACGGAAGCCGCGCATCGTGTTGAACCGCTGCCAGAGGTCTTTATAGGTGCGGCCCCAGGCATGGTGCACGCCCATCGGATTGTTCGCCGTGATTGGCCCATCGATGAAGCTGAATCGCCGGTCGGATTGGTCGTTGCGGTGGAGGTATTTCTGGAGCATGTCGCGCTCGTCCCACCACCGCTGGATCTGCTCCTCCATCAGCGGATAGTCCACGCGCGTTGGCGCGACGACCGCCGCGAAGAGCGGGCCTGCCACTTTGGTTGCTGTAGCCTTCTTGCTTGTGGACGGCTTCGCGCCCTTGCCGTTCGCGCTGGCTGCGCGGGTAGGCTTCGCGCCCGACTTTGCGCTTGATTTTGTGCCCGACTTTGCCGTCGCGCTGGTAGTGCGCTTTGGCGCCTTGGGCGTCTCTGGAGTCTTAGGTGTATCTGCCACAGGAATCCCCGATCTCTCTCGTTCTGCTTCTATCGTGTTATCTCGATTAGGTATTGTGTCAGGCTGGTTCGTCTACAATCGCGATTTCCATACGCTTGTTCGCCTTACCCTTGTTCTCCGTCTTGAGAATTTTCACACCACCGACCTCGCTCGTCTCGTGGACATGCGTGCCGCCGTCGGCTTGCAGGTCTACGTCGACAATTTCGACGATGCGTATCTCCTGAATGTCGGGCGGCAGCAGGTTGATCTTCGTGCGAATCAGGTCGGGAATCTGCATCGCTTCGTCGCGTGGCAGGCGATAGACCTTGATCGGATGATTCTCGCGCACGGCCTGGTTGACGCTCGCCTCGATTTCGCTGATCAGCGCGGGCGTGAAGCTCTCCATCGCGAAGTCCATGCGGGCGCGGTCAGGATACATCTGGCCTCCTGTGACCTGCGCGCCGTAGTTCTTGAAGATAAGGCCGCAGAGCAGGTGAAGCGCGGTATGTGTCCGCATCATGCGCTGGCGGAACTCCCAGTCAATCGCGCCGCTGACGTGGTCGCCGACGGCTGGGAGGTCGCCCGCCTCCTCGGCCACCTCATGCCAGACCACATCGCCCTCTTTGCGCAGCGATGCGAGTGGAAGTTGGCGGTCGCCTACTGTTAGCGCGCCACGGTCCGCCATCTGTCCCCCGCCGCCGGGATAGAATGCCGTGCGGTCCAGCGCGAGCGCGCGACCTTCCACAGCGACCACATCCGCCTCGAATTGACGGAGATAGCTATCGTCATGATAGAGCAAAACCGTCGCGGGAATCTGCGCCATGAGACGCCTCCGTTCCGCATGCGCTGGTCTACCGCTGGATGCGACTTTCGCCTATTTGGCGCCCTGTCGTACCATAGCAAGAGAGACGCATTGTTGGCCGTTCGAAAGGGGACGAGAAGCCAATAAAAAAAACTCTCGCCCTGCCGATGAAGGGACGAGAGTTACCCCGTGGTACCACCCAATTTGACCACCGTACGGCGCCGTTCGTCTTGGGATATACGAAGGTCTGGCGCTTGGCGGAAGTCCGCTCATGAGACGCACGTTGACGTCTCCCCGTAAGGTAACGGACGGGTTCCGGCTACGCCTCAAGCGCCAGCATCACAAGCGCGGCAAGCGCATGACACAGACGAGTTGGGTAGCGGCTCAGGAGTGATCTTCAGCGCGCTCGCGCGATCCGGTCGCACCAACCCCGGACTCTCTGCGCGTGCAAGCGTCGCCTACTCGTTCCTTCAGCGCGTTCTATCTGATTGAGTTGGACTAGCGAGATGCTGCTAGGTCACAGCAGCGACCTGATGCGCGGCGCATACGAGCGCCCGGCGTATCAGCGGTGGCGGCTGAACCCGTTTCAACTCAGTTTGCCATGGGGCCGCGCTATTGTCAAGAGACGCAGCCTGCCTGGCGTCGCCACACGTTGACTCGCAGACCACCCCCCGAGAGAGGAGGGCCACACCATGCCAGATCGAGGCGGAAAGTCGGCCTCGCGCAAGGCGGCCCGCGCGCTCCCACTAACCCACCGACAACACAAATCGAAGAAGCAACCCCAGACCCAAGCGGGAGCTAAGGTCACTGCTTCATCTCCGCGTAAGACTGCCTCACGTGTGCGCACTACACGCGCATCCACCTCGGCAGCCTCGTCTATCGTCGAACTGGTCGACGATCACCAGCCCGAGCCATCGCTGACTGCGCCCGCAATCAGCGATGCGAGCGCAGGCGCAGAGCATCTCGAAGCCCTTTCGCAGATGGATACGACCCTGCTGGCGCCGCTCGCAGAGGATGTGTCAGAGCCGGTAGCTGTGGCCGAGCCAGTGGCGACACTGGAGCAACCTGAGCGCGCGGAGGCGTCTGAGCCGGTGCGGCAAATGGTGCGTGTGCGGCGCAAGCGACCCGTGGTCGAGCCGATCAAGCCGGATTACACCCGCGAAGATACGGTTCCACTGATAGCGCTGAGCGACGCGCCCGCTACCGAGACGAAACTTATCGTCGTAGCGTCAAGCGGACCGTTTGCTATGCCGGTGGAGGCTGCGTCTGCGATCGAATCTGGCGAGCCGCGTGATAGCGCGCCCGCCGCGCCCGCCGCGCCGCCACAGGATGAAGCGGTCGAATCGACGACTGTTCTCGATGCGACGACTGTGTTGGAGCCAACGAAGACGCTGACATCCGCTGCGGCTGGCATGGATGCGACGACCATTCTGGAACCGACGAAGCGGCTTGAGCCAGTGACCACGCCCAGACCGCTGGAGAATGAGGGCGCAACGAGCATTCTGGCGCCCACGACTATCCTCAATCCCTCAGTAGCCGATGCCACGGCGGATTCCGCTGAGCCGGAGCCACAGGCGGAGCACATGGTGACGCCAGCCCCGAAGCATCCACGCATGCCGACGCTCGCTGTGATGGCCGCGCTGGCGCCACGTCCCGAGGCAGACCCGCCTGCCGCGAGTATTCCGAGCGCTCCGAGTGTACCCGAGATCGAAGACGTGTTCGCCGCGGATGTTGAGCCAGCGCGCGCGCCTGCCGCGAACGCGCTCGTCGAGCAGCCTCCGATTGCCGTCGAAGCGCCTGCTGGGTCGCCTTCCGGTGGCGCCTCGGCTGCCGGTGAAGCGCAGCGTGAGCGACACCATGGCATCCAGGGGATGTGGTGGCCATTGGCGGCGATGCGGCGTTCGGCGCCGGATACGCGACCCGTTGTCCCTTCCCTGGCGTCACTCGATACAGAGATTGAGACGACGGCTCCCCATGCGTCAGCGCGCCGTCGTGCTTCGACTGCCGCTGATGGGGAGCCGACAGGCGGCGCCACATCCCAATCATCGAAGCGCAATTCGGCTCCGCGTGGTTCCTCCTTCACGTTCGATCTGCCTGATATAGACGAGTCGGGCGCGTTCTACGACCTAGCGCCGCATGTGCGCCAATACGGGCCGCGCCGCCCGCAACTCGCACTCGTGCTGACGTGGACATCGGGCGCGCATGCGGGAGTAGCGAGCGTCGCCGCGCTGGTCGCCGTGATCGCTGCCTTGCGAAGTGGGACGGTCGCGGGTGCGTTGACGGTGTTCGTCTGGGCGTTGACCATCACGCTCATCGCGGGCATTGGCGCCGCGATAGGCTATATCTGCTTGCAGGTCGCGCGTCCGAAGTTGGCGACGCTGGCATTGCTAATGTCGCAGTTAGCCATATTCATGTGGGCGCTGGCGCTCATTGGTCCGCGCGCTGCGTTGCTGGCGCTGGCTCCCGCGAGCGCGGCGCTGGCTCTGCGTGGCATCGGGCGGGCCAGCGCGGTAGGGACAGCATTCGCCTGGATGGCTGTCTTCATTGTGGATGAGGTCTACACGCTGGCAGGCGGGATGACTGCTGCGCTTTCGCTCAACGCTGTCGCCGGCGCGCTAACCGATATCGCGCTGCCGTTGGTGGGCCTATGGCTGGTGGTCAACATCCTCGTGACGCTGCACACCAGTCGTATGCAGGTGCTGGCGCATGGCCGCGCATTGGAGCATGCCATCCTGCTGAGTGAAGCAGAGTTGAGCCGCCTGCGCACGCAGATGGAGGACGACGCCGAGGCCCTGCGGAGGGCGCTTCTGGATGCGTCGCATGGCGAACAGCCGGAGCGAGTCTATGCGCGTGGCGCACTCAGCGCTGTGGCTGACGCTGTAAACGACATCGCCGATCGGCTGATTGATCTGCGCTATGATCGCGCGGAGCGAAAGCGCCTCGAAGGCGCGATTCGGCGGCTAACACGTGTCATCGAGCGGGCATGGTTGGGGCTATCGTGGAGTTGGCCTGACGCGACCGGCACAATCCTCGATGATCTGCTGGCGTTGCTGCGCACTCCACCTCCACCAGATGCGCCTGCTCTGCTGGATGAAACGGCTCCAACCGGGCAGGTGGTCGCGCCGCATCTCTTCCGCGGTTGGCAGCCGATCGAGCAGCGTCGCACGGCTGAGCAGACAGGGACACCACAGCCCAAGCCGGAAACTGCCCCGCGCATCTTGCCCAGCCAGCCGAGTCAGCCGAGCATGCCGAGCCTCTGGCCGAGTAATCCAGGCGCGGGCCTGATCGAGTCGCTCGAATTGCCGCCATATCCGAAGTGGCGCAGTCCTAACTCACGCCCTGCTGGATGGTCCGAGGTCTCTGACGGATGAGCGCCCCGTCTTTCG
Organism: Ktedonobacterales bacterium; assembly: GCA_036391835.1. GTDB lineage: Bacteria > Chloroflexota > Ktedonobacteria > Ktedonobacterales > JADMIN01 > JAKAIY01. The sequence continues at coordinate 5,797 of DASVZC010000132.1, forward strand.
CATGTGAAAATAGTTAATGCTCTATGAGAGATTTCCAATTTACCTCAGGACGACGCGGATTTACCCTCCGCGTCGTCTGCTTTTTATGCCCTTTTGCGCGTATATTGCTATGTGGAGCAGTTCGCGGCGCGTTCGCAGGACGCTTGCGTGAATCGCCACAGATCCACGTACGACAGCGCGAGGCGACGTCGCCGTAGGGAGGATAAAGAGCCATGACATCACCATCGCTGCCGCCTGAACAGCGTTTCGATGAGCCGACACAGCAGGGTCCCGCGCCAGGTGAGCAACCGCCAACCTATGAACAGTATCCAGACTATCCGACCTATCCGACCTATCCAGGCAGTGCGCCGTCTGAATTCGCCGCTGGAGCGCCACAACCGCCTCAAGGAGGGATGCGCCGTGTGCTGCCGTGGGTGTTGGGGTTGCTGGCGGTTGTACTCCTGATTGCGGGCGTCGGGGTGGGCCTGGCGCTTGGCTCTCGCCCGGGCGCTGTGGCGTCGTCGAGTCTGAAGACCCAGCCCGTAGCGACGGTTCCTGTCGCGCCTGCCGCACAGGATCTGGAGCAGCAGATCGTCAATGTGGTGCAGTCCGTGCAGCCTACCGTCGTGCAGGTGGAGTCGCAGAGCAGCCAGGGATCAGCCATTGGCTCTGGTGAGATCGTCACGAGTGATGGCTATATCGTGACGAATGACCACGTGGTGCGTGGCTTCTCGCAATATTCAGCCCTGCTCTCCAACGGCAAGACCTACAGCGCGAAACTCGTGGGTGAGTCACCGCAAGATGACCTCGCCGTGCTGAAGATTTCCACTGGCGCTACGCTGCAGACCATCGCATTTGGCGATTCAGGCAAGGCGCGTGTGGGACAGTTCGCCATTGCGCTGGGGAGCCCGCTTGGCCTGCAGCAGTCGGCCACGTTCGGCATCGTGAGCGCGCTGAATCGCACCGCGAGCGAGGGAACCGATGGTCCCGCCCGCGAATTGACCGGGCTCATCCAGACGAGCGCGCCGATCAACCCCGGCAATAGTGGTGGCGCGCTGGTCAATCTCAGTGGCCAGCTTATTGGCGTGCCAACGTTGGGCGCGGTGGACCCCAACAGCGGCGGCAGCGCGAACGGCATCGGCTTCGCCATTCCTTCGGACCGTGTGAAGTATGTGATGCAGCAGTTGATCGCTAACGGGCATATGGTCAGCACGGGCCAGGGTTTCCTGGGTGTGCAGGGCGAGGATGTGACGCAGCAGATCGCGTCCAGCTATAACCTCAGCGTGCAATCTGGCGTGCGGATCGTCGGCTTCGCGCAGGCGGCCAACGGGTCGAGCCCAGCGGAACAGGCTGGCCTGAAATCCGGCGACGTCATTACCGCCGTGGACCAACAGACGGTAAACGACAACAATGACCTGGCATCGGCCCTTCTCTCGAAGCAGCCCGGCGCGCAGGTGAAGATTACCTATGTACGTGGCTCCAACACGAACACGGTGACCGTCACCCTCGGCGAGCGCCCCACCAACGCTGGCTAGCGCTAGCGTGTGATGCTGATTTTCGGTGCGATTCGCGCTGAAACCACCCGCTCTGGCTCCCCTCTCCCTCTGGGAGGGGGACCCCGTGAGCTAGCGAGGCTGGGTTGGGGGTGAGCTCGCGCCACAGCGCCGGCAATACACACAATGATGCCCCCGACGATTTCGCTGGGGGCATTCGTATCGTAGCTGATGTGGAGCTAGTCGAGATATTCCTTGAGCATGCGGCTTGCGGCTGGGTGCCGCAGTTTGCGGATGGCGCGCTCTTCGATCTGGCGAACGCGCTCGCGGGTCACTTTGAGGCGGCGTCCGACCTCTTCGAGGGTATGGTCGTGGTCGTCGATCAGGCCGAAGCGCAATTCGATGACTTCGCGTTCGCGCTGGGTGAGCGCGCTCAGCGCCCGCCGCACTTCCTCGCGGAGCATGTCTCGATCGGTGGCGCCCTCTGGACCCTCAGCGCCGTGGTCCTCGATCAGGTCGGAGAGTGAATTCTCTTCCTCGTCGGAGAGTGGCGCGTCGAGCGAGAAGACCTTCTCAGCCCAGACCAGCAACTCGGTGACGCGCTCCCCTGTAATGCCCAGCCCTTCGCCGATCTGCGCCACGGTCGGCTCGTGGCCCAACTCCTGGTAGAGTTGGCGAGTCATGCGTTTGACGCGCATGACTTCTTCCATGATGTAGACCGGCAGGCGCACGGTGCGGGTGCCTTCGAGGATGGACCGCGTGATAGCCTGCTTGATCCACCAGGTCGCATAGGTCGAGAAGCGGAATCCTTTGCTTGGGTCGAATTTCACCACAGCGCGAATCAGGCCAATATTGCCTTCGCCGATGAGGTCTTCGAGGGAGAGGCCCTGGCCGACATAGCGCTTGGCGATGCTCACGACCAGTCGCAGGTTTGCTTCGATGAGATGATTGCGCGCGTCGCGATCACCGCGCTCGACGCGCTGGGCGAGTTCGAGTTCGCGCTGTGCGGAGAGCAGTGAGATGCGCGAGATTTCGCGGAGATAGAGGCGCAGACTGTCGCTCTGGCTAAGCGCGCTCACGTCGCCGCTGTCACGCTCCGTCGTTGCGTCGGCATCTCGACGCGAGCCCCGTTCCGGTACGAAGGATGTCGTCATATCTTCCATTGCCATGGTATCGCTCGTTTCTTCCCGGGACTGTCGCTGGCGCAGTATAGCACTCGACATATCCGCGCGCAAGGCTTGTGGAACGGGTTACGCCCCCTACTTCACCCACAGATCAATTCACAGCATGCAGCCTGCCATACCACCGAACTGCGCTGCTCTTCTTTACATGGGCGCCACAAACCGACGAGACATCACATCGTACCGATGGAACAAGAGTATTCTACGACGCGCCGCAACTATTCTGTCGACACGTCAAGAGGTACGTCTCGCGAAAACTCCTCAGGCTACCGTAAATGTTGTCGCATGATAGCCACCAACGGGCGCCCCTGTCAAGCGGTCACGCGCCGCCATTATGTCACAAGTCTAGCCTCCTGCGAACACAGCATTGTTCATGCGCAACGGAAGCCGCTATACTGGACATGCCGGTCGCCTGCCCTGGCTTTTATGGACGAGCCTCTGGCGCAGCCACGACCGTGGTTCAGAAGGGATGGGTCATCATGCAGGAGTCCGCATCGCTTGCGGCGCCGCAGCCGTGCCCGATCTGTAGTAAGCCTACGTCTGCCGACCAGTTTGGCTTTGTAGAGTGCGTGTGTGGCTGGGGTGGGCCAGGTGATCCTGTCGAATCAGTGCGCGGCGCTTCAAGAGCCTTCACTCTGCTCGATCGGAGACTTGCGGGGAGCATGGCGCGCCGTGAGTTGGCGCGCATCGCCCGCAAGAAGTCAGTCGCGAGCAGTGGCGACCTGCTCTATCTGGCGCTGCTGACCGTGATGAGTACCGTTATCTATCTCGTCATCGGTGCGCTCTTCGTGGGCTCCATTATCTGGTTCGTGCAACTCTTGATGGGTCGCGCGTGGATAGGCGCTGTGCTGGCTGGCGTTATCGTCCTTTATCTCTACTGGGCGCTGTTCGGAATGCCGCAGCGCATCCGTGGTATCGTGGCGCCCATCAGTGACTATCCACGACTCGCGGCTGTGCTGGCTGAGGTTGCTCAGCGCGTCGGTGTCAAGACGCCCCGCTGGGTGATTCTGTTTCCTAGCGCGAACTTCTCCCTCAACCGCCGAATGCTCTGGGGCCGCTCGCTGTTCCCGCAGATGGTGGTGGGCGTCGGCGCCGCCAGCCTTGCGCAGATGAATGACCTGGAGATTCGCGCAATACTTGCTTATTTGTTGGCGCACTATCGGCACGAGCATACACTCTTAGCCCGCTTCTTTCGCGGCGCAGAGACAGCGATGTATCACATCATTGACGGCCTTGTCGCTGGCATCTCGACGAACTTCGCGTTTCGCGGCGTCAAAGAGGGTACACTCACAGGCTCCCCGTCGATCTTTAGGCTTCGTAACGAGTACTATACTGCACGGTCGAACACGAATATTGCCATGATGGCTGCCGTGTTCGTTCTCTGGATTGTGTTGGCGCCGCTACGATTGCTGTGGTTCGTATTCCATTTGATGCGCTTGCGCCAGAGCCGCGCAAGCGAGTATGAATCCGACGCCGCAGCTATCGAAACCTATGGTCCGCAGTCGTTCATCAATGGATTAACCGCTGCGCTAGCGACGGCCGCTACCATGCGAGGGTCAATCTTAGACATCCGCGACGAGATGGTGAAGCGCAACGATCCGAATTTCTTTGCCGAGTTACGCCGTCATTATGCGGAATTGCCAGCGAACTATCTCGGCGAGATACGCAAGCGCGCTACGCTCGACTATCGCTCGCTCGAACGGTCGCATCCCATCACCCCTGATCGCATCCGCGCAGCGATCCTGCTGGGTATTCCTGACCCGGTGGTGGCGCAGACTCCGCAGTCCGCGGCTCATCTCCTGACGCCAGCGGGAGCTGCCGATGCAAGCGGAGTGGAACGCCAACTAACGGATATCCTGTTCGCGAGCGCGAAGCGCCGTTAGCGTCAGATGGTTCGACCTGCGAGAAGGTATCCCTATGCCGACCTAGCGTCGAGGTGATGCCTTCTCGCCGCGCGCCGCCTTGCCGTTGGCCTCGCCACTCTTCTTGTTCGCGGCGTCTTCCTCCGCCACATCTTCGAGCAGGCGATCCATCTCCTGGCGCATGGCGCTGAGGTTGGGGTACGAACGGTACACGCTTGCGAAGCGGATGTAGGCGATAGCGTCGAGATTGCGCAGGTACTCCATCACCATCTCGCCAATGTTCGACGATTCGACTTCCGCCTTGCCCAGTTTGTAGAGGTCATGCTCGATATCGCGTACGATGGCTTCGAGTTGGCCCACGGCGATGGGGCGCTTCTGGCAGGCATGCCGCAGCCCAGATTCTAGCTTCTCGCGGCTGAACGGCTCGCGTCGGCCGTCGCGTTTGACCACCATCAACTCATTCAGGACAATACGCTCGACGGTCGTGAAGCGCTCGTTGCAGCGTTCACAACGCCGCCGACGCTGCACCGTCTCGCCATTGTCACGCGAGTCGATCACCTTGGAGTCAACGTACCCGCAGTGGGGACATTGCATAGCTTTGCCTGCTCCTTGCCATCGCCAGACCGCTTCTCTTGGCCTTCACGCGGAATGCGCGAGTTTCCCTGGAGTATAGCATAGCTTGGGCAGGCGTACGGCGATTGTGTGTATGCCGCTCTCATCCGCCACTAGTCGCGGCGTCGCGCAGGGTGTAGAGTGAGAAGAAATACCAGCGCGCGTCGTTGCGCCAGCGACTAGTAGATGGCGCCCGACGTGGCGTGCGACATCAACGACGATGGAGGCATAGCCGATGAGCGCCTATTCTGCGCCAAAGACCGAGGGTGGCCCCGACGAGTCGACCAAACATACGCTGACGACCTACGAGCGGTACATCCGAACAGAAGAGCTCCTTGCGCTTCAGAAGCCGCCCGCCGAACGGCTACATCCCGATGAGTTGGTCTTTCAGATTACTCACCAGACCTTCGAACTCTGGTGGAAGCTAACGCTGGAATTGTTCGCTGCCGCCGTCGAGGCTCTGCGCACGAACGATTTCTTCGAGGCGACCGCCGCGCTGCGCCGGGCCGTGGCGGCGCAAGAGATGACGATGGTCGCGATGCGTCAACTCGAACTCGTGCCACCTGCCGACTTCCTGGTGATTCGCGAGGGGCTTGGCGATGGCAACGGTGGCGACTCGCCTGGATTTCGCGGCATATTGCGGGTGGCGCCGGGATTGTGGGAGGCGTTTAGCGACGCGCTCGACCGCGCAGGTATCACGCTGGTGGACCTCTATGCGCGCCCACGCGAGCAGCCTGCGATCTATGCCTGCGCCGAAACGTTAACGGATTTGGATGAGACGTTTCATCTGTTCCGCGCGGCGCATCTGAAGCTGGCGCAGCGGCATCTCGGCCTGCAATCCGTCGGCACCGGCGGCATGCCTGTCGCGGCGATGGAGCGCACCTTGCATCACTTCCTGTTTCCCGCGCTCTGGCATGCCCGCGAAGAACTGGTTGCGCGGGCTGAGAGCGCGCAAAGCAAGCCTGCGGAGGGGTAGGGTGAGGTCGTATGAGGATGCACGGCCATAAATAGCCGACGCACGGCATGGATATGGGTCGCGGCCATCAATGGCCGGCGCACAGCATACTGGGCCCAGTCTGGAGGGGTCCGTTGGGGTAGGGTGTTTGGTTGCGCCGATGGAGTGACCTCACCCCCTGCCCCTCTCCTACCAGGAGAGGGGTTTTTCGGCGCGTCAGCGCCGACGCTCCGGCCCTCTCCGGTGGGAGAGGGTGGCCTGTAGGGCCGGGTGAGGTCGGGGCGGTGGCAGCGTCTGTACGAACGCCAAGAATATGACCGGATTCGGTATCACCCCCACCGAGAACACGGATCGCGAGTCTCTGCTCCCCTACGGCTGCTCTCCCAGATGCACTTGCTCGGCGATTTGGGCGCGCATGACCTTCTTGTCGAACTTGCCCACACTCGTCTTTGGTAGCGCATCCACGAACAGGACCTCATCGGGCAGCCACCACTTCGCTACCTGTGACTCCAGCCCCTGGAGGATGTCCTCTTTGGTCAGAGTGTCCTTGAATTCGGGCTTGGGGACAACAATCGCCACCGGGCGCTCTGCCCACTTCGGATGCGGCAGGCCAATGACCGCTGCCTCCAGCACCTTTGGGTTGCCCATGATGATGCCTTCCATCTGCACCGACGAGATCCACTCGCCGCCAGACTTGATGACATCCTTCGTGCGGTCAACGATCTGGATATAGCCCTCGGCGTCAATCGTCGCTACATCGCCCGTTCTGAACCAGCCATCCATGAACTTTGAAGCGCCCATTTCCTGATCGTCGCCGTGGTAATACGATCCGGTGACCCACGGGCCGCGTACCTGAATCTCGCCGAAGGTTTTGCCATCCCATGGCGCCTCCTCGCCGGTATCCAGATTCATGATGCGCAGGTCGATGCCGGTGACGGCGAAGCCCTGCTTGGCGCGATACGTCAGTTTCTCGTCTGGCGACAGGCCCGCGAGCGTGTTCTTCAGGCGCGAGATTGTGGCGATGGGCGAGGTTTCAGTCATGCCCCAGGCATGTAGCAGCGGCAGACGCTTCTCGTCCATTGCGGCGATCAACGACGCAGGCGCGGCAGAGCCACCCACGACCACACGCTCCACACTGGACATATCGAGGTCGGTGCGCTGCGAAAGTACCTGCACCATTCCAATCCAGATGGTCGGCACACCGGCGGGAAGTGTGACGCGATGATCGTGGATGGTTTGCGCCATGCGAACTGGGTCGCCCATGAATCTTCCGGGGAAAACCAGTTTCGAGCCGACCATCGCCGCAGCATGTGGGAGGCCCCACGCGTTGACATGGAACATCGGCACCAGTGGCATCACCACATCGCGATTCGCAAGACCTATGGTATCCACTTGTGTGACGGCAATGGCATGCAGGTACGATGAGCGGTGGCTGTAGATAACCCCCTTGGGGTTGCCCGTCGTGCCAGAGGTGTAGCACATCGACGCTGGTTCGTGTTCATCCAGCGTTGGCCAGTCGAAGCTAGCGGGCGCGCTGGCCAGCAACTTGTCGTATTCATGCACGGGCGGCAAGCCTTCCGTATTTTCGGGAATCGCCCCACCCATGATGACAATGTGCTTCACGCTACCCAGTGAATCTTTGACGCCGTTGAGCAGAGGGAACAGGTCGGCGTCGATGAAGATGACGCTATCGGCAGCGTCTTTGATGATGTAGCCCGCCTGATGCGGCGCCAAGCGGAGGTTCAGGGTATGGAGCACGGCGCCCATACACGGAACGGCGAAATACAGCTCGTAGTGGCGGGCGGAGTTCCAGGCGAGTGTCGCCACGCGATCGCCGCGCTTCACACCCAATGCCTGAAGCGCGCCCGCCAGCCGCTCGACGTTTGCGAAGATGTCGGCGAACGTCGTGGAGTCATAGCCATCGGCGGTGAGGGTCACGACTTCGGTCGTGGGAAAGTACATGCGTCCGCGATTCATCACATGCTGAAGTGTCAGCGGGTAGTCCATCATCGTCGAGACGATCGACGGTGTGGCATCGAAGGTGACTGGCGCGGCGATAACCGGCTGCTGGGGCGCGACGGCGCTTGGGGGCTGTGGGGCTGTGTCGATGGGACTGGTAGCGGGAACGGGGGCAGATCCGGTGGGCTGCGCTGTTGGTTGCTCGCTGGGCTTGCTCGTTCGACGAAACCACGACATAGTGGCACCTCCTGGGCGCGCCGCAGTCTCAGCGGGCGCATCTCACACAGTTCAGCGGAAGAAGTGGGGCGACTCTGATTGCGAGATATTCTACCGCGCATTGGTCTACCCGCGCATGCGAGATTCTACGGGCAGCTATTAATTCTTGTTTGACATACGCGCGATCGACGTGGACGGTGGGTTGAGGAACGGTCTTTCACCCCACCACCAGAACAGCCACGAGGCCGCCACGATGAGTGGCACGCCCACGAGAAGCAGCGCCAGATACGTGTGTACCGCGCTCAGCCCCAATGGCCGCAACCCATACTGCCAGAGCAGTTGGATCAGCGGCGCATGTATGAGGTAGATGCTATAGGCGATTCCGCCCACCCATACGAGTGGTCGCCACTCCAGCGTCGCGCGGATCGGATTGATGCGCCCTGGTCGTGCGGCGGCAAGCAGCACACCCACAGTTGTCACGCCGACGAGGAGGTCGGGTATGAGGACTTGTCCCGAAGTGAACCGCCACAATACGGCAGCAGCGCCGACAATGGTGACTCCTTCCCAGAGATATCTGTCGCGCCAGCGAGTCCAACGTGGCGTCTGTTTGGTATAGATGCTCGCGGCGAACATTCCCATGCCAAAGAGGCCGATGTATTGCGGCACAAAGGAGTAGCCCGTGTAGCCGGGCAGGCGCCCTACCCACGTGTACGTGAGTCCAATGACCAGCGCCAGCGAGACTCCAATCGTGATGAGTCCCGAAAACAGTGGTGGATAGCGCCACCACAGCAGGATGAGTAGTGGGAATAGCAGGTAGATCTGGCACTCCATCGCGATCGACCAGAACACGTGGTTGATCGTCGCATAGTCTGTTGGTGACAGATCTTGCACGAGCAGGAGATGTTGGATGATCGAGCGCCCAGTGACGGGGAGGCTCACATCCCAATGCGTGCCGGTTTTGTGGCCAATGAAGAGCCAGATGAGCAGCAGCGAAAGCCCCATCGCGAGGTAATAGGGTGGCAGGATGCGATGCGCCCGACGCACATAGAACCCCCATATCCCCCAGGGCAGATGGTAGCCGTTGCGTGCGACTGGCAGCATGAGCGAGAAACCGGAGAGCACGATGAAGACGCTTACCGCGAGGTGTCCGAAGGAGAGATAGGTCAGCATGATGCCCAGGAACCCATTTGGAAAGTTGGTTGTCGGCCAGATTTCGAGCGCGCAGTGGCAGACCACGACATAGAGCGCGGCGAGCGCGCGTAGGCTATCCACGTAGCCCAGGCGTTGTGGTGATCTATATACGCTGGCTCCGCTGCCAGTCGACGTTGACGCCTCCACTGTACCGCTGGCCACTCCGCGCATCCTCGCCTCCGTTCCCGCACAGACTTTTGCTCCCTGCGCGTGTATTTCTCGTCGAGCGCTCATACATAGAACGGGCAGCGCATAGATGTTAACTGGGAAACACCTGCGCTCACGTCACCTTATGGTATAGTCTGGGACAATACGCGGCTGTATGCTCCGCCGCCCGCCACAGGAGGCGAGAACCGTATGACGACTATTCTCGACAAAGGCTCGTTTCAGTTTCCCACCGCCTCAACCGGGCAGGCCGCCAGCGATCAGCAGACGATGGACGCCGCCGTGCGAGACCTGCAGGAGCGTAAAGACGCCTGGGTGAATGTGTCCGTTCGCCAGCGTATCGCCCTGATCGACCGTCTCATCACCGATTTCCACGCGCTGCAATCGCAGTGGGTGGCGGCGTGTCTCCAGGCGAAGAGGCTCACCGCGACCTCTCCAGCGGCAGGTGAGGAGTGGTCCACTGGTCCTTATGCCACGCTGAAGAGTCTGCGCCAGTTGCGCGGTAGTCTCAGCGACATCGAGCGCTTTGGGGCGCCGCGTATCCCTGGACCAGTGCGCCGTTTGCCCGATGGGCAGGTCGTGGCGCAGGTCTTCCCGCAGACTACTTACGACAGCATCCTCTATTCGGGAGTGACGGCGGAAATCTGGCAGCAGCCGGACGTCTCCGTCGAGCAATTGCCGCAGACGATGGCGGTCGCCTATCGCCAAAAATCGCCCGGCAAGGTCGCGCTGGTGCTTGGCGCTGGCAATGTCTCCAGCATTGGCCCGCTCGACGCCATGTACAAGCTGTTCGTGGAGAATCAGGTCGTCGCGCTGAAGGCCAATCCGGTCAACGCCTATCTTGGCCCGCTCATGGAATCAGCGTTTCGCGCGCTGATCGAGGGCGGCTATCTGCGCATCCTCTATGGCGGCGCCGCTGAGGGCGCGTATCTCTGCCAGCATCCCGGCATCGATGAGGTTCATATCACCGGGTCTGATAAGACCTTCGATGCGATTGTCTGGGGGGTGGGGCCAGAGGCGGTCCAGCGCAAGGCTGCGGGAACTCCGCTGCTGAACAAGCGCATCACGGGTGAACTGGGCAACGTGAGCCCGGTCATTGTCGTGCCGGGGCCGTGGACTGCGTCTGATTTAGCCTATCATGGCGCACATATCGCAAGCATGCTGACCAACAACGCCGGCTATAACTGTAATGCCACGCGCGTCATTCTCCAGCATGCCGGATGGAACCAGCGCGAGCCGTTGCTCCATGCGGTGCGCGGAGCCCTCAAGACTGCGCCCGCACGCGCAGCCTACTACCCTGGTTCGCATGAGCGCTATGCTGCCTTTATCCAGGCGCATCCCGAGGCTGAGCGGTTCGGTGAGGAGCGCGATGATGTCATCCCCTGGACGCTGATCTCTGGACTGGACTCGAGCGCAGCGGATGACATCTGCTTCACCACCGAGGCGTTCTGCGCACTCTTCGCCGAGACGACGCTCGAAGCCGCGAGCGTGGCGGACTATGTGGATCGCGCGGTCGCCTTCTGCAATGACCAGATCTGGGGGACACTCAGCGCGACGTTGCTCGTGCATCCCGCTTCGCTGCGTGACCCTGCCGTGGCAGAGGCCGTGGAGCGCGGCATTGCCAATCTGCGCTATGGCAGCATCGGGGTAAACTACTGGGGCGGCGTCAGTTTCGCGATGGGCGTCACGACCTGGGGCGCGTACCCCGGCCATCCGCTGGATGACATCCGCTCTGGGAACGGCGTCGTGCACAACTCGCTGATGTTCGACCAGCCGCAGAAGTCGGTCATCCGGGCGAAGTTCCGCCTGGCGCCGACTCCACCGTGGTTCGTCTCGCGGAGCAAGGTGACGACGAGCGTTTTTCGCCAGTTGGCCGATCTGGAGGCGAAACCCTCGATGGCGCGTGTTCCTGGCATCGCCATTACCGCATTCAGCTAGCGCGTAGGCGTTTCCATCGTCTCTGTAGGAGAATGAGCATCGACGCGATGACAACCAGTAGCAGTTCGCTCACCGATCTCTCCGCTGTCGCGCTGGCGGCCAGCATTGCGCGCGGCGACCTCTCAGCCGTCGAAGCGGTCGAAGCCAGCATCGCGCGGATCGAAGCGGTCAATCCCGCGCTGAACGCTGTCGTGGTCAAGCGCTACGAGGCGGCGCGAGCCGAGGCCGCCGAGGCGGATGCGCGGCGTGCGCGTGGCGAGCCTCTGGGGCCGCTGCACGGTGTGCCAATCACCGTCAAAGAGAGTTTTGATCTCACTGGCACACCAGCCACCTTTGGCTTGCCATCGCGGGCGCAGACACTTGCGACGACGGATGATCGCTCGGTAGCGCGGCTGCGTGCGGCAGGCGCGATCATCGTCGGTAAGACCAATGTCTCGCAACTGTTGCTCTACCAGGAAGCGGATAATCCCCTCTATGGCCGCACGAATAATCCCTGGAATCTGGAGCGCACTCCTGGCGGCAGCAGCGGCGGGCAGGCGGCAGTGATCGCGGCGGGCGCGGTTCCACTCGGACTAGCCACCGACATCGGTGGGAGCATCCGCACGCCCGCAGCCTTCTGTGGTCTGACCGGCATGATGCCGACGGCAGGTCGCATCCTGGACGATACACGCTTTGGCGTGGCTCCTGGTCAGCGGGCCATTGTGAGCCAGGTCGGCCCGCTTGCGCGCACGGTGGACGATGTGGCGCTCGCGCTGGAGATTCTCAACGGTGGGCGAGCCCCTGCGACGGAGCCGCCACAGCCACTTGGTGATCCGGCGTCGGTGGACCTCGCGACGTTGCGCGTGGCCTACTACACCGACGATGGCGTCTTTCCCGTGGCGCAGAGCGTGCGGCAGGCGACATTAGAAGCGGCGGGTTTGCTGGCGGCGCGTGGCGCGCAGGTGACGGAGTGGCGACCACCCGAGGCGACTGTGGCGCGCGATATCTTCTATGGTATGCTCGGCGCGGATGGCGCGGCAGGAGCAAAGGCATTCCTCGGCAAGAATCCACGTGATCCACGCATCGGCCAACTCGTGGCGCTCGCCAGCGCGCCTCACAGTGTGCTCGCGAGCGCTGCTGGTCTCCTCTCCCTGCTTGGCCAGCAGACGCAAGCCGCCGTCGTTCGCGCGCTGGGACATCGCGACACAGCGCACTACTGGCGGCTGATCGAAGCGCAGATGGCCTACAAGCGCAAATTCGCGCAAGCGCTGGACGAAGACCCCGGTGGGCCATTTGATCTCATCATCTGCCCGGCGGCGGCGCTGCCAGCCTATCATCACGGCGATAGTCGCAATCTGCTCACAATGGGCGCGTATGCCATTCTCTACAATGTGCTGGGCTACCCCGCTGGTGTCGTACCCGTCTCCACTGTTCGCGCAGGCGATGAGGCGCCGCGCAAAGCTACCCGTGATGGCGCCGTGCGGGCCGCGCGTCGCGCCGAGGGTGGGAGCGCAGGGTTGCCGCTGACCGCGCAGGTCGCCGCCCGTCCGTGGCGCGAGCATGTCGCCCTCGCCGCGATGCGCGCCATCGAAGAGGGTGTCACTGCGAGCGGCGGTTTCCCTCGCGCCGGCGCCGTCTGAGCGGTTACGCCTTGGGCGCCCTTCAGAGCCCGGTGGATATCCGTGACCGTACGGCGCCAAGGTCTCATGTGGAGGCGATGCGCCTAGGCAGAACCTGGCGCTCGCCTGCGCCGAGCGGCACGATAGATGAGAAGCGCGACACCGCACACAGCGAGGACTGTCAGAGCAGCGATGAGAATCACTCCGGGGGAAACGATGGCGTCATAGGCGAGAAATGCGCCAGTCTTGAGTCCCGCGACTATCAACGGTTGTGGCGGAACCTGAACCGGCGCATGCGTGAAGTTGATGATCAGCGTGTCGCCGTCGCTCTCATAGAAATCGCCACCGCCATTGCGCGCGAAGAAGATGGGGCTCGTGTAGGCTGCTACCAATTCCTGTGTGACTAATCCCGTGCCGCGAAGCGCGTCGCCCACCGTGTTGCGCTCGCGGTCTACCGCAGGTGCGATGTGATGGGTCGGGAGTTCGTTGCGCGCGCTCAGCTCGATGCCAGCATCGTAAGATGCCTGGGCGATCCAAACGCGCTGGCCAGCAAGTGATTCGTCTGTTTGCCACAGGCGTATGTGGTCCCGATACTGGACATTATTGGTGGGCTTCTCGAACGCGAGATCCTGTGCACGCCCGAAGGCGTACAGGTTGCTCACGGGTGCGGTAGGGTAGCTCTGGCCCGCGATGCTTGCCGCCACGATTTTCGCGGTGGATTGAGGGGTGATGGGATCAGGGATGAGCCAGCCCGCTTGCTCAAATCCTCTGGTAATCTGGTCCTGGCTGCCCACGAGGATGAGGTTGATAGGATCTCCGGCGACGCCAGAGCGCGTATGGGTTGTATGTGGAAACGTTGTGAATGCCAACTGATAGGGATAGAAGCGCACGACGCCAAGACTGATCAGGCAGAGCGCCAGCAAAGAGAGCAGAAGGCTGATTGGCGCGCGACGCCTCGCGCTGCTCGCGTTCGCCATGTCTTTTACCCTCCCAACCTATGACGCCATCCGATCGACAACGCAGGTGACACGCACCGTACGCCCAGAGCCCTCACTACGCAACTCGCTTGCCGATTGGTGGCTTCCCTCGCCCCGGCGCTGTGTAAGGCTGGCGGGCCTCTATTTGGCGTCCAGACGCGAGACCGCGAGGTCGTCGGGGCGCGCGCGGGTATGCAGGAGCAGGTTCCTGCGCAGCGCGTAGGCGAGCAGGGCGAGCGGCCCGGCGAACATACATGCGATGAGAATCGCGCCCACGCTCTGGTTGACTGTAACGCAGATGAAGAGGTCTGGGTTGGAGTAGCAGGAGAAGTATGGTCCCGTCAGGTAGACGAACACTGAGGCGAAGGTGAGATAGTCGGCGAGGCACTGCGCCGCGACCCAGCCCCAGCGGCGCTCGCGGAACGCCTCGGCGAGCGCGAGCGTCCACGCGCAGACCAGCAGGACAATGGCGAGCAGCGCTGCGTAGACTTCCACGTAGGCTTCCACCTGCCCATTGACAAAGGAATTACTGCTGATCCTCATCACAATGACTCCGAGTAGGATCAGCCAGAAGACGCCCGCCAACAGCGCGGCGCTTCCGCTCATGACCGCCACCGCGCCGATGCGTATGTGCTGACCGAGGAGCACCGCGAGCGGTATCAACAAGAGGGGCAGTGGATAGATGAGCGCCAGCCACCACGTTGCAGGCATGTATTCGTCTCCTTCACACGCTGTCGCGCTGCAGGACGGTCGGCGCCCGTCCGCGAAAGCAAGTATAGCAGCAATTGCCATCGCGGACCCTTTCAATGCTCTGGTTCTGGCAGTTTGAGCATGCGTGCGGCGTGCGCGGGCGTGATCACCCCCAGCGGGATGAGCTTGGCGAAGGCGTTGGCGCGGGCAGCGAAATCCTCTGGCTCCTCGAAGCCGCCAAAGCTGACAGTAAAGCGGTCGTCGAACCAGCGACGTACCTTGCGAGTCAGATACGCCGCGATCAGCGTCACGATGGGAGCGACGGCGCGGCGATAGACCACATTCTCCTGCGATTGCCCGACGCTGCGATTGCTGTTGGTGGTGAAGCCGAGCTCATCCATCGTCAGGCCGAAGGCGGCGACGGTGATATTGAGCAGGAAGTGGTCGAAGTGGTCGAACTCTACCAGTGGATCATCTCCGGCGAGCGCGCGCCACGTCGCGCCCGGCGGCAGCGCCCGCGCTCGCATACGCATGCGGTCGGAGCCCGCCAGCAATCCGTTGAATGCGCGCTCGAACGATTCGAGTTGCTCGGGTGTCCATGAGAGACCGTCGGGCGGCTGAATCAAGCCGAGCGGCGTCGCGCCATCGGTGAAGCGCGCGAGATCGAAGCTTTGCTTGCGGAGCGCCTGATTCATTCGCAGGATGATGCGTTCGATACGAGAGATGCCATAGGGACTCTCGGTGCGCGCTGTCTCGCGGATGTAATCCATCTCGTCGCGAGAATACCAACCGGCAGGCGCGCCATTGAGAAATTGCTGATAGGCGGCTGCTGGAGGAGCGGGTGTCCGGTCAGCGCCGTCGAGTAGCGGTTTGATCGTATTTCCACACCACGCGGCACGCCCATTCCGCCGGACGTAAATCACCTCATTAGGAACAGAAACACAGTACAGAGAGCCTCGATACGGCACACGCTCTACCTTGAAAGCAGATGTCCGACTATGACGCAAACCAATCACATACAATGGCCGCTGCCGTTCCTTTGGGATAACACGTCCCCCCAGGCAGACGACGGTCCCGCTTAGGCGCATAAGTGAGCACAGTAGCGAACATACCAATCTTCTGAGCCAATTCCTGCAACTGACCCGCCAAACGCGGACTCGTCGTTGCAATCCGTTGCCTCCCCCCTTTAGACTTTCGACCTGGCCGCTCAATCCATCCATCTCCGACAAGGTAGTAGTCCCAAAAGACCCGTAACTGCCGCGCCGACATTCCCATTACCAGATCAGGGATACGCTTCTCATGCGCCCAACCGAGCGGACGCAGGTAGTCGTGCAGCGTCTTGTGACCGAGGACAAAGTTCTTGCCTGTGTGACACACAGTACGGCCAAACATGCGCGCTAAGAGATCTCGATAGAGCACGAAGCCCTTACTCTCTAGCTGCTGCGAAATGTACACTTGATCGCCATTAGTCGCACTGCCCTCTGCCAGAAACATCCCCATGAAGGCAGCAAAGTCGTCGCCAGAACACACAAACTCGTGAGCACGCGCCGTAGATCGTGGAAGTCGTACCTCCTCGACATCAGGCGCTTCCCATATGCTGGTCATCGGAATCGCACTCGCATTGTTGCGATGATCAGCCAGATGGTCCGCCCGAACAATTGCCTCGCCACGCTCACGGTGCCGACTCCCACCCAAAGCACGTGGCAAGCTAGTTACCAGCATTCGATGATTCGGCGTGACCACAAGATCCAGGCCACGCGACACGAACCGATACAGATCACCCTGCGTCACGCTGGATAGTGTCCAATAGAGTGTGGGAAATAGCCGCTGGTTGACGGAAGCGGCCAACAGGTGATTCTCATCGGGTAGTGAAAGCAGCCCGACAGAGGAGGATCACCGGATGGCCGATGACGCTAGCATGGCACTCGACGAGCT
>DASVZC010000133.1:0-4487 GCA_036391835.1 Ktedonobacterales bacterium
AGTCCAGCGCGTCATCTTGCTCTTTCATCACAATGTAGTTGCGAGTCTGCAAGCGCTGCCGCCCAAAATAGAACACGTTGACGGGCTTGGCGCCCTGCTGCGTGCGACCTGCCTGGACGAACTCTTCGTACGTGCCATAGAAGATCGCTTGCGTTGGGCAGACGGACGCGCACATGGGCGGCTTGCCTAGGCTCGTACGGTCGGAGCAGAGATTGCACTTGCGCATGTATGAGCCGCTGGTATCGAACTTGGGCACGCCGAACGGGCAGGCGTACACGCAATTGCGGATATTGATGCAGCGTGAGTCATCAGCCTGATGGACGACGCCGTCGGGACTGATGAGAATCGCCTGCGCCGGGCAGACCTGGGCGCATGGCGCGACTGGCGCTTCGCAATGCATGCAGAGCGTGGGCGACGTGGCGACCGTGGCGCCGCGGTTGATGTAGTCAATGTAAATCATGCTCTGACCCTTGTGCGTGTCGCACTCACGGCACGCCGCCACGCATGACCGGCAGCCGATACAGCGTGAGGGGTCGAGAAAGATGCGTTTGACGGCCATAATCGCTCCACTCTATGCCTGTCTACCCGATACGGTCGCGGCTCCTTCGCCAGCCATGCGACGAGAGTCAGGGCACGGCTGGTCCGACGCTCGCGCCTGCGCTTGGCAGGCCACGGCGGTGCGCCCGCGCCACTTCTAACACCTCCGGATCGAACGTCGCGGCCCAGGTGGGCGGCTCGTCCGCTTTGCGCAGCGACGCCGCGCATACCTTGTACTCCGGGATCTTGTTCATCGGCTCCAGCACTGGATTTGTCAGGATGTTGACTGTCTGGTCGCCGCCGTAGTGATAGGGGATAAAGATGGTGTCAGGGCGGATGGAGCGCACGACGAGCGCGGGCGCGGTAAGTTCTCCCCGGCGCGTGCGCACAGTGACCCAATCGCCGTCCACGATGCCCAGCGATTGCGCCGTGCGCTCGTGCATCTCGACCCAGGGGCACGGCGCCATCTCGAAGAGGAAGGGTGTGCGCCGCGTCTGATTCCCTGACAGATAGTGATAGATCACGCGACCTGTCGTCAGCACGAGCGGATAGTCGTCATCTGGCTCCTCGGCGGGCGGTAGATAGGTGATCGGGTGGAAGCGCGCCTTGCCATCCGGAAAACCAAACGACTGCTCGTAGAGCCGCGGTGTGCCTGGGTGGTCTTCGGTTGGGCAGGGCCAGAAGACGCCATTCTGGGCCTCGATCTTCTCGTATGTGATGCCGTAATAGTCGGCCTTCGAGCCTTTCGTCGCGATGCGCAGTTCCTCGAAGATGTCGCGCTGGCCGTGATACGGGAAATATTCGCCCTTGCCGAGCCGCCTCGCCAGGTCGCAGACAATATCCCAGTCCAGTCGCGCCTCGCCCGGCGGGTCGACCGCCTTGTTGTATTTGATGACGCGCCCCTCCAGGTTGGTCGTCGTGCCCTCATCCTCCGCCCAGACACTGCCGGGGAGCACGATATCCGCGAGCTGAGCCGTCTCGGAGAGGAAGAAATCGCACACCACGAAGAGATCCAGGCCGCGAAGCGTTCGCTCGACCGTATGTACATCGGGCAGCGAGACCATCGGATTCGAGCAAATCATGAAACAGGCGTGTATCTCTCCCCTCGCCATCGCGGGAATCATGAGCGTGGCGGGATAGCCGGCGTGCGGCAGGTCGCTCTCGTTGATGCCCCAGACCGAGGCGATGTACGCGCGGTCCTCGGGGTTCTCGATCTCGCGCTCGCCCGGCAGTTGCGAGGCCTTCTGGCCCATCTCGCGACCGCCTTGCCCATTGCCCTGGCCGGTGAGCGTCATGTAGCCCGCGCCGGGTCGCCCGAAGTTGCCGGTCGCGAGGGCGAGATTGGCGCAGGCGACCCCATTATCGACACCTTTGCTCTGGTGCTCCAGGCCGCGCGCGGTGTAGATCATCGCGGCCTTCGCCTGGCCATACATGCGGGCGGCGGCGATGATCGTTTCAGGCTTGAGCCCACAGACCTTCGCCACACGCTCCGGTGTGTATTGCAGCGCCAGCGCCTTTGTCTCTTCCCAGCCGTTGACCCGCTCGCGGATGAACTCCTCATCCACCATGCCCTCATTGATCACGACGTTGAGCATGGCGTTGAGCAGGGCGGAATCCGTGCCTGACCGCAGCGGGAGGAAGATGTCCGCGGTGCGCCCGATCGGTGTTTGGCGCGGGTCGGCCACGATCAACTTCGCGCCCCGGTCGCGGGCGCGCCAGAGCCAGCTCGTCACGATGGGGAAACACTCGCCAACATTGGCGCCGATGACGAATATCACGTCAGCGTGTTCAGAATCGCTGATCGGGTTCGCGGCGCGGTCGATGCCGAGCGAGCGATCATTCGCTCCCGTGGCGGATGACATGCACAGGCGGCCGTTATAGTCGCAGTGCCGCGTGCCGAGGGCGACCCGTGCGAATTTGCCCATCAGATAGCACTTCTCGTTGGTCATCGAGGAGCCGCTATAGACGGCGACGGCGTCTTTTCCGTGTTCGCCCTGGATCTCGCGGAAGCGGCGCACGATGGTGTCCAGCGCCTCATCCCAGCTCACCCGTTCGAGCGGGCTCTCTTTCCCATGCCGCCGCATGAGCGGATGTGTCAGCCGGTCGGGGTGATTGACCGTTTGATAGGCGGTCGTGCCCTTGGGGCAGAGCATCCCCTGATTGAGCGGGAAATCGTACCGCGGCTCGACGCCAACGACCTTTTCGCCCGCGACCTTGAGGTACATGCCGCACTGCACGCCGCAGTAGCAGCAGTGCGTGGCGACGTAGCGATCAATCTCTTCGCTGGACTCCCAGTCGGTCGGTTTCTCCGAATAGAAGTCGTAGGTATCCGACTTCTCACCTTCGCGTGGCTGGAAGATGCGCTTATCGACAGTCATGTAGGCCCTCCAATTCAACAGCGTTAGTCGCGCTTACAGGAACTGATTGCCATTGCGTCCAAGCGCGGCCATGTTCGCCTCACCCCGCATGATCCGCTTGCAATCGGGGCAGAAGTCCTGCCACCAGATGTCCGGCTGTCCGGTAGGGGTGGGCGTGGCGCTCGGGGCCGCGCTGGCCGCGGCGGGCGCTTGTGACTGCGTGACGGAATAGTCCTGGCCAATGTCGTGGAGGGTCCGTTTGAGATCGCTGACGAATTGCGCGGGCGCGAACGGTTTCCCGCAGCGCGGACATGTTCGCTGCTCGGTGTCCTTGCCGGAGCGCCAGTAGAGTTCGATGCCCACGGTCGCTGGCCGCTCGATGATGTGGAAGAATTTGCCGAAGGGCAGAGAGATGAGCCACAGTACGACAACGGCCTCGTGGGTCAGCGAAATGAACCAGTAATACGCCCCGCCAAAGAAGGTGCTGTCCGTAGTGAGCGCGAGCCCGGTAATCGCGATGGCGAAGAGCAGCGCCAGCGGAATGATGTCGAAGCCGAAGCGCTGGATTGCGATGGAATAGATATCGTGAAAGCGGCGGTGATACGCCATCACGAGGCCGATCACGAGCAGGATCGACGTGAAGACGAGCGCGTGGTAGATGACGAATCCGAAGACGGAGTATGGGTCGAACGAGAAGAAGGGGAAGCCAAGGATCCAGATGCGATACTGCGCGCCGCTCGTCTGTGTGAAGCGCAGCCAGCCAAAGGTGAGCGGGAAGGTGATGGCTACGGAGAGGATGACGCCCCAGAAGATGCACAGGTGCATGATCCAGCGATACACGCCACGGCGGCGAATGAACGTCTGCGCCAGCAGGCCGGTGAAGATCGCTGTCGGCACAAGCGCCGCATAGCGCCGGAAATTGGCGAATGAGAGGAAGAGCTGCCATCCGCGCTTGAAGTACAGGCCTGTCTGTGGGCGCATCAGCCAGAACATATACTTGTAGATGACGGCCGCGAACGAGAAGACTGAGGCGACAGCATAGCCAATAAGCGTCGCGTCGAACCACTTTAGCCCCCGGGAGCCAAGCCAGATGAGCAGCATCAGCAGGGCCGCGCCGGTCACGCCACAGACGACCGCGATAGTTCGCTGGGCGATGTCGGAGCTTCCCGGCCGCGGTTCGACGCGCGTGGCTGGTGTGGGTGAGGATGAGGATCGCATCGCAGCCTGGCTCATGGGATATCCTCCTGAGGCTTCATCGCATACAGGGGTCGTCGCGCTGGCGCCGCGGATGCGCGGTGAAGGGTCTTGGTCGCTCCCTGACCACCTGTGTCCGACGCCGGCGAGGGGCTGACGCGGTGGACACGCTCACAAGTCGCCGGCGTAGGTATCGGCGCTGACAATACATCGCTTGTAGATATATCATATCCCGATAGGCAGCGACTTTCGTCACATTCCTGGCACAGCGATCGTGAGAAACTCTATCCGGCGCGAAACGGCGTACAATGCGGTGGATATTGGACTGCCGCGCTTCGCGGGTTCTCAGATATAGGGCATACGAATTCCGGATTCGACGCTACATTGACGCCCCAAGGC
>DASVZC010000134.1:0-12597 GCA_036391835.1 Ktedonobacterales bacterium
CGTATGAGTCTGCGCGGCGCGATTATGTGAACACTATTGGAATGTGATGTTCGTGTGATATCGCGTAAATCCAGTGAGATTATGGCGTGACTTTTCGCCTGTACCATCAACATCGTGAAGTGTGAAAACAAGCTGCGAACCGAGAGAGAACGGCTCACAGCGACATCACTGGAGTTATCACGATGTCGATCAATACACGCATCTCCAAGGTTTCCATCGCCCGCGTCGCATCCGTTGCAGCGTTGTCCCTCATGCTGACGGGCGCATTCGCCGCCTGCGGCAGGACACCATCCTCGGGCCACGCAAACGTCGCTGTTCCCGCCGTCGCGAAAGCCTCCACGCACATCAATCTGACGATCGAAGCGAAGAAGCCGGGCAGCACCGTCGACGGCCCTTCGTACATGCCTGATACCGCGCTGACCGTTCCCGCCAATAGCCTCGTGACCGTTACCATCGTCAACAACGACGCGGGCGACACCGCGCTGCCCGACAACTCTCCCTTCGCGAAGGTGACAGGTGTCGAGAGTGGCTCAGCCTATGTTGATGGCGTCGCTTACAACAGCCTCACGGTTGATAAGGTCTCCCACACCTTTACGATTCCGAGCCTTGGCGTGAATGTGCCGATTCCGGGCGATGTGCCCGCTGGCCAGAAAGACATCTCGGTGACCTTCAGCTTCAGGACTGGCGCGGCTGGCGTGTACATGTGGCAGTGCATGGACCCCTGCGGCAGTGACCCGGTTGGCTGGGGTGGCCCGATGAGCATGAAGGGCTACATGATGGGCTCGCTGACCGTCACCGCGTAGCGCATAGTCGAAAGCAGGAAGCCTCCTACTTCCTTCCTCCCCACCTGAACTTCGCGACCATCCCGACCAGGATACGCCTGGCGCCGGGATGGTCGTTTTCTCTGTGATGCGCTGGTCGGAGTGGTTAGGGACGGGCGCGCTCCAGCCGTGTTAAAGTCAAACGGCCTCGTGCGCCGTGGAGAGCCAGCGGTTAATACCGCGCCTCAAGGCGGCCTCCGACCCGCTGCAAGCCCCGCTAGTGCGTGGGGTTCCCGCTCCGCTCCTTGACGCTGCCATCCCATGTGCAGCGGGCCGAAAAGGCCCCTGAGATGCGGGTTTACTTTCCGTCCGACCCCCAGATTGTCCTTCTGGGAGTGAAGACGCCCTGGCCGGGTTCCTGTTCATGCACGCCCCAACTCCAGGAGATCTGCGGTGTGATCGCAAGATAGTCTCCCGCGCCGAAACGTCCCTCACGCTGGTCAATCTCGGCGTAGCCGTGGATTTTGATTCCGCGTGGTCGCCAGGGACGAATTGACTGGAGATCGTCGACAATGAGCGACACTTTTACGTGGCCTGTCGCGATGTTCTTGTACTTGCGCGTGGCCTCAAGGTTGCGCCCGCCTACTATGAAGCAGGTTCCATCGAATTCGAAACCCACAGCATCTACCGTGGGCTGATCTTCATCATCCACTGTGGCGAGCCGGGCGAGGATTTGCTCTCGCAGGTAGGCCAACTCCTGTTCGGAAAACATCATCTTCCTCCTGATATGGCGTCCCTGTCAGGATTCTACGGCCAGTCGCGTCAGCATGACCACTCTCCCGTATCCGGCCAACATGTGGTTGGTGTGTCGGTCGCCGCTGGCGCTGAGGTTACAGCCCACCCACCGCATGCGTTCTACACGGTGTTGGAACGCATGGCTGGCCAGGAGGATGGGATGCAGGCGAAGATCGTCCAGACACCGGAAACACGGCGGGCGGCGGGTTCGCCCTGGGCGCTTGGCTGGGATGCGCGACCCACCTGGCAGAGCGCCGTCGTGGCGTGGGTCGGCCAGCGGCTGCTGCTCGGCGCGCTGGTGGCATCGTGGCAGGCGCTGGTGGGCGGCTTTTCGCTAGCGGCCTTCTACCGCGTCTGGGGCCTGTTCGACGGCATCTGGTACAGCCTGATCGCTGGCTATGGCTATCATATTCTGCCGGAAGCCTCGTTCTTCCCGCTCTATCCTCTGTTGATGCGACTGACGGCGCCGCTGGTGGGCGGGCATGTGACGCTGGCGGGTATCCTGCTGGCGAATGGCTGCTCGCTCGCGGCGTTTCTGCTGCTGGGAAGCCTGGTCGAGCGGGAGTTAGGCGCGCCAATCGCCCGTCGCACGCTGCTGTACTATGCGCTCTTTCCAAGCGGACTCTTCTTCATGACAGCCTATACCGAGGGGCCGTTTCTGCTGCTGAGTGTGGGTGTATTTCTGGCGATGCGTCAGCGGCGCTGGGTACTTTGCGGCGTACTGATCGCGCTGGCGACCCTGACACGGGCGCAGGGCGCGTTGCTGTTGGCTCCTGTGGCTATCGAGGCATGGGAAGCGTTGCGACCAACATGGGCGATGCTGTCACTGGCGCGCCGCTGGCGCACAGGGCTTGCGCTGGTGAGCGTGGCGTTGGCTCCGGCGCTGGCGTTTCTAGCGTTTCAGACCTATCTGGCGCAGGTATACGGCATGCCTGATGTGCTGCGACGCGCGGCGGCGACATCCGAATGGCGGCGTTCGCTCGATTGGCCCTGGGTGGGTGTCGTGGGCGACATCGTGACGCTGGTGACTGGCGGCGCTGCGGCTCCCCGGCTGGAGATCATCAAGGATTTCGTCTTCGTCGCCTTCTGGGTGGGGCTGTGTGTGGTGATGGTCACGGCGTTTCGTCCCCGACTACCTCGATCCTGGGTGGTGTATAGCTGGGTTTCGCTGGCGCCCGTCTTTCTGATGCCCGCGCATATTCGCGGCGGTGGCCTGATGTCTGTTCCGCGTTTCGTGCTGGTCGTCTTTCCCTGTTTCGCGCTGATGGCGTTGCTGGGTGAACGCTACCCCCGCGCGCACCGGCTGATGGTGGCGCTCTGCATCGCCTGGGCGATCATCCTGACGCGCCTGCTCGCGGGCGTCATGTTCGTGGCGTGAGCCGGGCGTGAGTCGAGGGTGACTGCGCTGGCCTGCGCATGCTTGACGCTCCCTGGCGAGCATGCGAAAACGTACGGTATGGATGGGTTCGCATGGGCGCCACTGCCGCCTACTGTACGTTTGGGTGACGAACCGTCGCCCGAGGAAAGCGGATCGCGTCGTCTCGAAGGTGACGCGGGGCTTCCGCGCGCCCTCGAACCGCTGAATGGCGAATTGCGTGAGATTCACATCCCGCGCGCGGACTGGACCCGTATGCGCCGCTTGCCATGGGGCGCGCCGCTCTCGGAATGGGGCGAGCGTGGCGCGCATATCCTCTCCCTGCGCAAGGGCGAATCGCGGCATGTCGTCATCTTCGTCGAGTCGGGTCGCCGTCGCTATGCGATCAAGGAGACGAGCCCCGAGGCCGCTGAGCGCGAGATACGCGTCTATGAGCAGGTGAAGCCACGCCACATTTCCACGCTGGAACCTGTGGGATGGGTCGTCATCGGTGGCGAGCCGATCGAGGTCGGGCAGGTTGGCGGGCGGCCAGTTTTTATGTCGGGCGATACGGGCTATTGCGTCACGCGGCTGGCTGAGCGCGTGTTGCCGCAGTCCATTCTCTACCGCTATCCCTTCACCGAAGCGAACAAGCGGATGCTGTGGAATGCTATCGCCGCGTTGCTGGTCGAACTGCACGATGCGGGCGTCTATTGGGGTGATCCTTCGCTGGCCAATACGCTGATTGACTTGAGCGGGCAGCGTCTTACCGCTGTGATGGCAGACGCCGAGACCGCTGAAGTCGTTCCGGGTTCGCTGAGCGAGGGCCTCCGCCAGCAAGACCTCGATTCCTTCGTTGAGTCGCTGACGTGGCAGGCGGAGGATATCCGCATAGCGCGTGGACTGGATGAAGATACCCAACTCATCACCGAGGGCGACGCATTCTATGTCCTTTCGCGCTACGCCGCGTTGCGCGCTGATCGCCAAGCGGCCCAGCGCAACCGATTGGGTGGGTGGATGGATGTGGAGCGGCGGCTCGAGCGCCTAAGTGCGCTAGGCTATGGAGTGCTCAATCTGCGGCAGATGACCCGGCGGCTCACCCATCCCTACCCTGAGGAGGGCGGCCCACCAACGGAATTGGCGCAAGACGAGATGCGCATCGCGACGTTGCGGCCACGATGGTACGTCCAGCGGATCTACGATTTACTGGGCATCCGCGCGCCGCGTCTGGTCGCTGAGCGCATCTATCGCCAACTCAACATTCACAAATATCTGATGAGTGAGCGTGCGGGCCACGATGTCGGGATGGCTGCGGCGGCGCGTGATTGGGCTGTCCACTATCATGAGCCGCTGATGGCGTTCCTTGATAGCTATCTGCCCGTCGCCGATACGACCCGAAGATTCTCGGCGTACCTGGGTATACTCAACCACACCTGGGAGATGAGTCTGGATCAGGGCCGCGCGGTCCCCATCGAAGAAGGCGCGATGGACTACGCCCTCACAGAGGAACGCGGCACAAAGCCGTCCACGGAGGTCAAGGAAGAGGAAGAGTAGCGGTTGGGGCGTAACAGGCGCTATCCCGTCAACCGCCCCAACGCTCGGTCACGCCGTCGTCAGCCCTGCTCGTCGAAAAGGTTGATGGCTTCGGCGACCAGCGCGGCGATTGCGCTGTTCCAGGCGCCAGCGCGAATCTGCGCCGCGACCCATTCAAGCGCCTGCGCGCCCTGCTCGTGCGCCTGGTTCACTGCGGCGGCCGCGCGCGCCTGGGCTGTGGTCGCCGCCTGGGGATTCTGCGCGTCCTGGGCGTCTTGCGCATCGAGGCGTGCGAAGAGCGCGCCTGCGCCATCGCCCGCGCGTGCGCCTGCGCGCTCC
This sequence comes from Ktedonobacterales bacterium, assembly GCA_036391835.1. Taxonomy (GTDB): domain Bacteria; phylum Chloroflexota; class Ktedonobacteria; order Ktedonobacterales; family JADMIN01; genus JAKAIY01. The sequence goes on from DASVZC010000134.1 coordinate 4,783, forward strand.
CACATTGATTGGGGCGCCTTGCGGATGCCAGAGGCGCCGTTATTGTGCCGTAATCGCGCCATTCGTGGTATGCTCCCATCTATAGTGTTTGCTACGCTGGTCGCGCTCCTCTTGTTGGGAGCCAGTGGCGCTGCATGCCTGAACGTCTGTTCGATACGTTATAGTATCGAGTGTACGTGGGCGCGCATGCCACGTCAAGCTTATCCGCCAGACGGACGGCGCCTGGTCGCCAAGGTGGCGATACAGCTCAAAGGTGGAGTCAGAGAGAAGTGAGTCAGCGGTCACCGGCAGCGCCCGCAGCGCCTGAGCCGACACATGCGTTCACCTCATCGGCGTCGCCTGAGACCTCCGGGTCGCCGCGTGGCGGAGCGCGTAGCGCGCTGGCCGATTGGTTGCGGTGGTCATCTCTCGGCTGGAATCTTCTGGTTCCGGCGATCATCACACTGCTGACATTGCTCCCACGTCTCGCGCTCGTCCATTCGCTCGATCTCGTGACCGACGAGAGCGTGTACATCCCCACGGGCATGCATGACCTGAGCCTGCTGCGACTGGGCCAGATGTCCAATCCCTATTGGCAGGTCAACTACGAAGCGCCAGCGCTGCCGAAGATTACGATGGGAATCGGTGCGGAGTATGGCATAAGCCACCTTGGCGCACAGGGCTGGCTCATTGGCGCGCGACTGCCGGGCGTATTCCTGTTCGCATTGACCCTCATCGTGGCCTATTTCCTCGCGCGACCCATCTTCGGGCGATTCGGCGCGACGCTGGGCGCATTGGCTCTGGCGCTCAGCCCATGGTTGGCCTACTATAACTCCATCGCCTACCTCGATACGTACCTGCTGTGTTTCATGACGCTGGCTGTGTTGCTCACGTGGCATGCGGCGCGACGACCGTGGCTCTGGCCGCTGGTGGGCGCGCTCGGTGGCCTGGCGTTCGCCTCGAAATACACTGCCGCGTTCATTGCGGTACCGATCGTTGTCTATCTGCTCTTCCATTGCGTGTGGTACATGCGTCGCCGCCCTGCCTGGCAGGCCGCGCTGATGCTCCCCGTTGGCCTGCTGACCGCCTATATCGCGGACCCAGCGATCTGGGTAGACCCTCTGCTGCGCATGTGGACGAGCATCATCTTCCAGTACAAGCACGCAACCGCTGGACACGACGCCTTCTGGAATGGCGCCGTCTGGACGCATGTTCCGCCGGGTATCGCCATCTACATCCTGCTGGCGAAGGTGAGCCTGTTCATCACGATTCCGGCGCTGTTGGCGCTGCCGTGGGCGCTCTGGCGGCTGGCCAGCGTCTGGCAATCGCGGCGGACGCTCACCCCCCTCGATGATACCGCGGCGTTTGCGCTGATCTGGCTGGGCAGTCTGATTCCCTTGTTCGCCTCGCTCAATATCATCGTCGGCGCGCACTATGTGCTGCCGCTGGCGCCGCCGGTCGCGTTCATCGCCGGGTGGGCGTATGCCAGTGTGGCGCGCTGGCTTGTTCCGCGTGTCAGCGTGGAGGCGCAGCGACTGCTGGCGCATCGTGTCGCGCTGTCGGAGACGCTGGCGCGGAATATGACAAAGCTGGCGTTCGCTGTGCTTATTGCGATGGCGATGCTGCTTCCGCATACTATCGGATTACTCACCGTGAATCAGGCCGAGGGCTATACCGCCGAGTGGCTGAATGGTGAAAACCCCTCGCTCCAGGTGGCGTATCCGGGCTATGCCGACGCTGTGCGCTGGATCGTCGCCCATAGCCAGGGTCGCACGACGGTGACACTGGTGATGGGCGACCGTGGCACGCTCGATTACTGGATGGGCTCGCGCCAGACACTCTTTCCCCAGCGTATCCGGCTGATCGTAGGCACGCCGCGCCACTTCCCGCATTCGGAATACATCATCTGGCCTGAGCATCTGCGGCAGCGACAGTTCCCATTGCCCGCGAATTTCGATCATCTGGTCGTCGCGCGTATCCAGGGCGGCCCGACGACCTACTGCTATATCCTGCGCTGGCCCGATGCGAACCGCTAGGTCAGCGCGCATACCCTCGACGAACACGACCTCTGATGATCATAACCCTTGTCGGCGAGAAGGAGACGCGGCTTGAGTTGGGTGAAACATCCGTCGCCTGAAGAAGCGGAAAGCGTGGCGGGGCGCCAGATGCTAAGCGCATCGCTGGAGCGCAACCACGGTGAGATGGGCATGCTCTCGGCCATGTTCACGTTCCCGGCGCTGGGCGAACAGATGGCACAGGCGATCGAGCGGGCGCACTTCAGCGAGACGGCGCTCTCGCGTCGCCACAAGGAAATGCTGGCCACCCTCGTCTCCAGTCTGAATCGCTGCCAGTATTGAACAGCCGAGCACGGAGAGTTTCTCCGTACGCAAGGCGCCGATGACGAGGTGATTCACGCCATCGCGCATGACTATCGCACGGCGCCGGTGGACGAGCCGACGCGCGCGTTGCTCGCCTTCGCCCACAAGCTCAGCCGCGAGCCCTATAAGATCACTCGCCGCGACTGGGACGCGCTCCACTCAGCGGGATGGACCGAGCAGCAATGTATCGAAGCGGTCCACATCGTCGGCCTGTTCGAATACTTCAATCGCGTGGCCGACGGCTTTGGCATGGAGTCGTATGGCGGCGAGCGTCCGCTGCTGCTGGAGGCTCTGCATGCCAATCGCAGCCGCGCCGATGCGAGCGAGGAGTGAAACCTCTCCGCCACGGCTACCCCAGGAACATGAAGGTCGCCAGCATCGGGTTGAAGTAGGTCTGCTTCGCTGTGATGTACGCCGTATCGGCAGCCGCCGCGCTCGGCGCGGGCGCAATCTCGACGATGGTATACACGTAGTCTCCGTGAACTACTGAAAGCGCCTCCACGTGTGAGTAGAGCGTGGGCTGTCCGGTGGCGGCTGCCAGTGGCACATTCGCTGCGCGGGCTATCCAGGACTGGCCGCCAATGCTGACGGTCGTAGGCGCGCTGGCCGTGGGGGTTGTGCCGGTCTGCGCCAGCGCCCGGATGAACTCATCATCGAGTTGGTCGGGGGCAGAGATGCTCACATTCCTCTGCGCAATGATATTCACTGATCCGATCGCGCCAGCGGGCGCCGCGAGCAGTGTGGAATAGGTCTGTGGCGCATTGTTCCTGCGCTTGATGAGCCAGCCAGCGGGATAGTTGATCTGATACATGCCCGGCGCCTGGAACACGGATGAAGGCGTAGTGACCGTGGTCGCCGTCGCGGTGGACGTCGCAGATGCTTGCCCTCGCGGCGGTATTTGATCGCCGAACAATACACTATTAGTGGCAAACGCCGCTATGACGAGCGCCGCCACGCTGATGAGCCCAGCCGCGATGAGTGACGCGCGCTGGAGAGTGCGCCGGGGTGCGCGTGGCGCTTCTGGAATGGCTGACTGTGGCAGTTCTTGCGTTGGTTCGAAGAGTTGGGTCGCGACAATGGGCGCTCTCCGCTCGACGTTGTACGGAGCCGATACCTGTGTGACGCCGTCATCGAAGGGGCGCGGCTCGGCAGTGACACTTGGCACGCTCTGATAGTCGGCGTCCACCGGTATGAGATGCGGGGCGATCTGCTCGCGGGCGACGGCACGTGTGGCGCTGTCATCCTCTGCGTCTCGCACGACAGCCTCGCGAACGGCGCGTCCGGTCGAGATGTTCGCTATGCCCAGCGCGGCGCCGCAGACGGGGCAACGTACCTGGGTTGTCTCGGCATCGTCGGCGGTAATCGAACTTCCACAATGTGGACATATCAACACTGGCATAGCGCCTTCTTTCGCGTTGCTTCACCGCCGACACACCAAGGGTCCTCTTGGGTCATCCCCTGATTGCATGGTGTGTTAGAGTGTGTGACATCACCAATGGTCTTAGCCTGCATTCGATTGCCGGGTCTGCGCGTTCTATAGAGTAGAACGATCAAGAGTCGCCTGGCGATTGTGCGGCGCAAGACGCTGGCGCAAAAGGCCGCGCGTGTGGGCGCAGCGGGACTTTTTTCTGTCTCCATCATGAAACATGCCCTTAGGACGTTCTCAATAACACAGGAAACACGCAGCGCGTAGCATCCGGCGGATATGAGCCAGAGCGAGCGAGCGGATCGCAGGTTGAACCCCAACCTGCGATTGTCTGTGCGAGCGACATGTTGATCGCGCGACGCACACGTTCTGTCGCCACTATCCGCAGAGCCAGACCAACGTGAGGGTCCACGGCGCTGGGCAGCGGGCAGATGCCCCTGACCCAGACGGCACAATTTGGTAGGAGCAGGTTGTGAGCATCTTCAAGCGGGGCGATGACGATGGCGCCGGATTCGGCGCCCACGACGACAATCTGCGCGGCCCGCTCTCGGGTCGCATTGGTGGTGGAAATGGTGGTGGAAATGGTGGACAGCACTCTTCGTTCTTGAGCCAGCCCTCACGCGTGAATGGTCAGGCGGCCGATGGTGGCCCTGCCTCTCGCTTCCCGGCTCCGCCGCAGAATCAGGCGGCAGCCGCCGCCCGTGAGAACAACCTCTTCGAGTTGAAGCGCAAAGTGCAGGCCGCGCTGATCTCTGAGATGGACCCAAAGACGGACCTCTCGCAGACGGCTCAGGTGCGCCGCACGATCGAGGAACTCTTCAACCGCATCCTCGACCAGCAGAATGTCGTCCTTTCGCGGCAAGACCGTCAGAGACTCTTCGAGGCGATTGCCGCTGAAATTCTCGGCTTCGGGCCACTCGAACCATTGCTGAATGACGACAGCGTAACTGAAATCATGGTCAACGGTCCACGCGCGGTCTTTGTCGAACAGAACGGCCGCCTGTTCCGCACGGACATCCGATTCCGGGATGACGAACATGTGATGCGCGTCGTCGAGAGAATTGTGTCTCCGTTGGGTCGCCGCATCGACGAAGCGCAGCCTTATGTGGACGCCCGCCTTCCTGATGGCTCGCGCGTGAATGTGATCATTCCGCCGCTGTCGCTGGTGGGGCCGGTGCTGACCATTCGAAAATTCTCCAAGCGGCCACTCGCTCCGGAAGATCTGGTGCGGCTAGGGTCAATCTCGCAGCCCATGGTGGACTTCCTCCGGGCGTGTGTCGAGGTGCGGCTGAATGTGGTCGTCTCCGGCGGTACTGGTAGTGGTAAGACGACCCTGCTGAACGTGCTGTCGGGCTTCATCCCCGGCGACCAGCGCATCGTGACGATCGAGGACGCCGCGGAATTGCAGTTGCGCCAGGAGCACGTCATCCCGTTGGAAAGCCGCCCGGCCAATATCGAGGGCAAGGGTCGCATCTCCACCCGCGATCTCGTGGCGAATGCCCTTCGTATGCGCCCCGATCGCATCGTCGTCGGTGAGGTTCGAGGCGCTGAGGCGCTCGACATGCTCCAGGCGATGAACACTGGTCACGACGGTTCGCTGACCACGCTGCACTCGAACTCTCCGCGAGATACCCTGCGCCGTCTGGAAACGATGGTGCTGATGGCAGGCATGGATCTGCCCTTGCGCGCGATTCGCGAGCAAATCGCCAGCGCCGCGAACCTGATCGTGCATCAGGAGCGCATGCGCGATGGCACTCGTAAGATCACCCATATCACTGAGGTGGTCGGCATGGAGGGCGATGTCATCACTCTGCAGGATCTGTTCGTCTTTGAGCAGACCGGCTATGATGATGGTCGCGTCGTAGGTCGTCTGCGGCCTACGGGTATCCGCCCAGGTTTCATCGAGGTCTTCGAGATGTCCAACATTCATCTGCCCGCGCAGATGTTCGGCTATGGGGAAGCTGGCGCATGGCGCGGGTAACGGAGCAGCCACCCATCCGCGCTGTGCGGTCGGCTCATCACCGATAGACAATAGAGGTCGCAGGCTATGAGCGCATTCCTTAGCGTCGGATTATTGCCGGCTTCCCTGGTTCCGTCGATCTCCACCCAGGCGTTGGTGATCGGTGGATTGGTCGCGGCTGGCATTCTCCTATTCTTCCTTGGCGTGCAGCGCACGATTGACAACCGCACCAATTCGCTCAGCAAGCGCTTCCAGGATTTGGGAGTAGCGCAGTTGGCGCCGGAACCCGGCATGAGTCGCCGCGACCGCCGCAATAAGCGCAAACGTCAAGGCGCTTCGGGCGCTGCGCAGAGTAACCACTCCATCCGCCTGGCCAGCGAACTGGCGCAGGCAGATTTGCGCATCACCGCAGGTGAGTTTATGACGCTGCGTGGTGTGCTGGCGAGCGTCGGCGCGCTGCTAGGCCTCGTATTACCAGTGGGAAACCCGCTGGTGTTGGCGCTGCTGTTGCTGCTGGCGGGTCTCTACGGACCTACCTTCTGGTTGCGGAACCGCAAACTGGCGCGTCAGCGCAAGTTCAACGAGCAGTTGCCGGAAGTGGTGACGCTGATGTCGGGCGCACTCCGCACGGGCTACGCCTTTATGCAGTCGCTGGAGCTGGTGGCGCGTGAGGGTGTAGAGCCCGCCAAGACGGAGTTCTCGCGTGTCGTGCGTGAGGTCGGTATTGGCATTCCACCCGAAGAGGCGCTGGGGCACCTGGTCGAGCGCATGCAATCCGAGGATCTCGATCTGCTGGTAACGGCAGTGAACGTGCAGCGCGAAGTTGGTGGTAATCTCGTCGAGGTGCTGGACATTATCGCGAACACCATCCGCGAGCGAATCAAGCTGATTGGCGAGGTCGGCGTGTTGACGGCGCAGCAGCAACTGTCTGGTTACATCATTGCGATGCTGCCAGTGGGCCTGGGACTCGTGCTGTTCATCATCAATCCAAGCTATATGCTCAGCATGTTTAGCGACACCCATTGGTTCGGTTGGACGGTTATCTCGTGCAGCGCGATCATGGTGGTCATCGGCATAGTCATCATTCGCCGTATCGTCAACATCAAAGTATAGTTCGGCGCGTACCGGAGGAAGGGTTCAGAAGACTCTATGCTCACTCTGTTTCTACCCTTGCTGGCGCCCGCCGCTGGCTTTCTGATGTTCTTTGGCATTCTCCTCTTGTTGCTGGGTCTGGGTGGCTCCAAGAAGGTTGACCCGGTCATGCAGCGCATGAGCGAGGCGGCGCGCGGCGCGGTCACGCTCGATGACCTGGAGATGCAGGCGTCGTTTTATGATCGTTTCTTCCGCCCGCTGGCTGGGTGGTTCTCTCGGCTGTTCGCGCGGTTCACGCCGCAGCAGAGCCTGGAGAGCACGCAGAAGCGCCTGCTGAATGCGGGTCTGATGGGGCAGATGCAAGTCTCTGACTTCGTCGGCATGAAGGGCATGGCGACATTCGGCGGCGTAGGCTTCGGCTTGCTGCTGGCTTTTGCCGCTCACTCGAGTTCTACGTTCCTCTTCGTGCTGGTCATGATGTTCGGCATCATCGGGTATGTCGCTCCCGACATGTGGCTGCGAAACAAGACATCTCAGCGCAAGATGGCAATCGCCAATGCCCTGCCAGACTCGATTGACCTACTTACCATCAGTGTTGAGGCTGGCCTGGGTTTCGACCAGGCGATGGCGCGTATCGTTTCCAAGGCCGACAACCTGTTGACGCGCGAGTTTGCTCGTGTGTTGCAGCAGATGCGGTTGGGTGTGGCTCGGCGCGATGCGCTACGTGAGCTTGTCATACGCACCGATGTGGAAGATTTGAGCCAGTTCGTCGGCGCGATCATCCAGGCGGAGCAACTCGGCGCGAGTATCGGTCGCGTGCTGCGCATTCAGTCGGCTGAGATGCGCGTACGCCGCCGCCAGCGAGCGCAGAGGCTCGCGCAGCAAGCGCCGATCAAGATGCTCTTCCCGATGGCGTTCCTGATTCTGCCATCGATCTTTGTGGTGGTGCTTGGCCCGGCGATTCCGAAGATCGTTCACGC